>VFKD01000694.1 GCA_009885735.1 bacterium | reverse complement strand
TGCGTTAGGCGTGACGCGAATCGGCCAGTGAACCGTTCTCGAAAGCAGATACAGTCTCGATTGCCCTGGAGATTGAATTCTCCACTCGCGCCTCGCCGCGCTCTCTCCCGTGCGCTCGGCGAGAGATGCGGCCGTGCCGAGAGTGCATCTCTCCGATTGTCCTGCGCCGCAATCCCGAGGGCATTCATTGCTGCGGGGCTGTTCCGGCATATGTGCCACTTGAGTCCGACACGCAACTCATCGCCTATCTCAAAAAAGCAGGCTGCCGGCTGCAAGTCTGCCAAACCTTCCGCAGAAACGATGCCACGAATCACACTTGATTCGCGGCATCGATAGCCTTCCTGTTCCTGTGATGTATTGTGGTTTAGCGCCCACAACACACTTCGAGTTTACCTCGACGTCTAGCCCGATCAATTCATGAGCGCTACCGCCCGTTGCCGTCATATCTGCGAAAGCAGGAATCCCGAAAGGAGAAACTGGATTCCCGCTAACGGCATGCGGGAATGACGGTTTTACAGATCGTGACGCTTACAGGAGCAACGTGAATGAGGCAGGCTAGGCGGCAGTCTGCAATCCGTTCCGAACGACCAGGTTTCCCGTTTGCGTGCCTATCGTGTACAGACATGCGGCGCAGACCTTGAGTATTGTCGATCAGACCACGTCGAAGCGGTCGAGGTTCATCACCTTGGTCCACGCGGCTGCGAAGTCCTGGACGAACTTCTCCTTTGAGTCTTCGCACGCATAGACTTCCGCGATGGCGCGCAGCTCCGAATTGGACCCGAAGATCAGGTCCGCGCGTGTGGCGGTCCATTGAATCTCGCCGGTTGTCCGATTGCGTCCTTCGAACAGGTCTGCGGCATCTGATGTCGGCTTCCACGTCGTGCTAATGTCGAGCAGATTAAGGAAGAAGTCGTTGGTGAGCACCTCTGGACGATCCGTGAAAACGCCATGTGCCGACTGATCATAGTTTGCATTGAGGACCCGTAAGCCGCCGACGAGAACCGTCAACTCCGGCGCGGTCAGAGTCAAGAGCTGCGCGCGGTCAACAAGCATCTCTTCGATTGGAGCAAGGTGTCTGCTGTTCTTATAGTTGCGGAATCCGTCCGCCGCAGGCTCGAGGAACGCGAAGGACTGGACATCGGTCTGGGCTTGCGAGGCATCGGCGCGGCCGGGTGCGAAGGGCGCCGTTATCTCAACGCCAGCCCTCTTTGCCGCACTCTCAATGGCGGCACAGCCGGCGAGCACTATCACGTCTGCGAGCGAAACCTGCTTGTCACCCGATTGCTCGCTGTTGAATTGTTTCTGGATACCCGCCAGAGTTTCCAGCACCTGAGCGAGTTGCGCAGGATTGTTTACTTCCCATTCCTTCTGTGGAGCCAGCCGAATTCTAGCGCCGTTCGCGCCGCCGCGTTTGTCGGACCCGCGGAAGGTAGAGGCCGAGGCCCAGGCGGTTGAGACCAGTTGAGAGATGGACAGGCCCGGCGCCAGGATTCTGCCTTTGAGCAGCTCGACGTCCTGCTCATCAATCAGCTCGTGCGTAACGGCCGGAACCGGGTCCTGCCAGAGCAGCTCCTCGGCCGGCACCTCGGGGCCGAGTAGCCGGGCGCGCGGGCCCATGTCGCGGTGTGTCAGCTTATACCAGGCTCGGGCGAACGCATCGGCGAACTGATCCGGATTCTCGAAAAAGCGTCTTGAGATATTCTCGTAAATCGGGTCTGCGCGCAAGGCAAGATCCGTCGTGAACATGATAGGAGCATGACGTTTGGAGGGATCGTGCGCATCCGGCACAGTGCCTTCACCCATTCCATGCTTTGGCTTCCATTGCTGAGCGCCGGCAGGGCTCTTGGTTAGCTCCCACTCGTAGCCGAACAGATTGCTAAAATAGTTATTGCTCCACTTCGTTGGCGTCGTGGACCATGCTCCCTCAAGACCGCTGGTGATCGTGTCGCCGGCGTTCCCACTGCCGTACGTGTTTTTCCAGCCGAGTCCTTGCTCCTCAATGCTTGCTGCTGCCGGCTCCGGACCAACGTACTTGCCTGGATCGGCGGCGCCGTGGGCTTTGCCAAAGGTGTGTCCGCCAGCGATAAGCGCGACGGTCTCTTCGTCATTCATCGCCATACGTCCGAAGGTCTCACGAATGTCGCGAGCAGCCGCAAGCGGATCGGGATTGGCATTTGGCCCTTCCGGATTAACATAGATAAGGCCCATCTGCACAGCGCCAAGCGGGTCCTCCAGCTCCCGGTCGCCCGTGTAGCGCTCATCACCCAGCCATTGGCTCTCAGAACCCCAATAGACGTCTTCTTCCGGCTCCCACACATCCTCGCGTCCGCCGGCGAAGCCGAACGTCGGGAGACCCATGGACTCGATGGCGCAGTTACCGGCTAGGATCATCAGGTCTGCCCACGAGATCTTTCTGCCGTACTTCTTCTTGATCGGCCACAGCAGCAGGCGCGCCTTGTCGAGGCTTGCATTGTCCGGCCAACTGTTAAGCGGTGCAAACCGCTGGGTGCCCGAACCTGCGCCACCGCGGCCGTCGGAGACCCGATAGGTACCAGCGCTGTGCCACGCCATCCGCACAAAGAACGGGCCATAGTGACCATAGTCAGCCGGCCACCACTCCTGTGAGTCGTTCATCAGATCAAAGAGGTCCTGCTTAACGGCATTCAGATCGAGCGACTTGAACTCTTCTGCGTAGTCGAACGAACTGTCCATCGGATTCGACAGAGTCGAGTGCTGGCGCAGGATGTTCAGCTTCAGTTGATTTGGCCACCAGTCGCGGTTCCTGGTGCCGCCTCCGGCGGTTCGTTTCTGAGATCCACCGGCAAATGGGCATGCGCCCGCATCGTCATTGAGTTCAGGTATTGCGTTTGGCTGATCAGTTTCCATGGACTTTACCCCTGTGTTAGAGACCTTGCGAGGACCGAGCCTTACCCCCGCCGGGTGCGCTGCGGCCATCCGCTGTCGAGGAGGGATTATACCGCATGGAGATTGGTCAGGGCAGCCTGGTCCTACCAACCTACCCGAGAAAGGCCGCCTTGAGACGCTTCTTGGGATCGTCAAACTGGACCTTTTGCGGATCAAACTCTTTGGGGTCGTACATTCCGCCGATCCACTCGACATAGCTCTTGTGCTCTGGATGCCTCTTGTTGCTCATCGCCGTCAGGAACTCTACAAAACCTCCAATTCCGCCGCAATCCTCAGGCGGGCACTTGCCCGCTCCGCTAATGCATCGCGGATACGCCACTCCGGCCTCTGCCGGCTCCATGTCCTCGTACGCGACCACATGCCGCCAGTTGTCCCCGAAGTCGTATGTGTAGACGATTGGCAGGCCGGAATCCCGAGCAAGAGGCCAGACAGGGACGCTCCAACTTGCGCTGACCGCCTTGCCATATCCGTCTTCGTCTGGGTAACCGATTTCCTGAATTTTGCCCAATGCGGGGTTCCAGACGCGAAACTCGTGCAAGTGGCAATCGAGCCAGCCCATGGCATCCTGGATAGCTACGTGAAGATCCCAGAACGAATACGCTGCGGGCACCAGAATTCTTCGCCAGATCGGCGGCTCCGTCTCGGCAAGGATCACCAGGAACTGCAGGACGTGTTCCGATTTCTTGGTGCGGGACTTGGACCCGGTTGTTGTAACCTTGTTCCTCAATCGTTTTGCCTCGATTTGCGTTCAATGGTAAGCGGCAGCCAACTGTGCCCGGATGGGCCGAGGCCCGCCGCACGGCTTGGCCCTAAGCGCTGAGCCACAAGAACCATCGTCGTGTGGATTCAGGCTGGCCGACGGCGGCGACTGCCGCGTCGATTACGCGATTGCCTACCGAGCAGACTCACGGATGTCGTAGACCCAGAGTGTACCCAGATCCCGGACGTACAGGCGGCCATTGGAGATAGCTGGGTAGTTCCAAGCCTTCGAGGGAACAATCCGTGTCGGAGTGTCGGTTGGCGTGAACCGGCCCACCTCGCGATAGGAGTCCGGCGCAGCCTCCACCAGCGCAACTTCGCCGTTCTCTCCGTGGAGGTAGAGCCTCCCGTCCGCGTAGATTATCGAGGCGGCGCCCACGCCGCGTTCAGTCCACTTCACCTGGCCCGTCATGTACTCGGTGCAGAGCAGCGCGGCGCCCGTCGTGCCGTAGAGGTAGTCGCCGATCTTGACCGAACCGCCCAGAGAAGTTGGGGCTTTCTTGAACATGTAGACCGGATTCGCGGTGATTGCACTGGTGGACGCCAGCACCTGTATCAACCCGCCTCCGGCCGCCGAGGCGGAGTAGATGTGGTCTCCCGCGATTACCGGCGTTGTGGCGTTGGCGCCCATGGAATCCTTGGTCTTGTCGTAGCGCCAGAGAAATCTGCCCGAATCTGCCTCGATGCCCACTAATCCCTTTCCAATGAATGCAACGACCTGGCGAATTCCGCCTATGTCAGCCACCACCGACGATGAGTATCCCGCGGAATCATCCCCTGGCACAGCCGCTTTCCAGATTGTCGCGCCCGTCCTTTTGTCCAGCGCTGCCAGCGCAGCTCCGGGTCCACCAGGTGTCACGATGACTCGATTGCCGTCCAGCAGCGGAGACTCCGCGTAGGCCCACAAGCCGTGCTTTCCACTGAAGTCGGTCCGCAAGCTCTTGCGCCAACGCACCTTGCCGGTCGCGGTATCCATAGATACTAGATCTCCATCCGACCCGAGCGCGAAAAGATTCGCCCCATCTACAGTCGGGGTGGAGCGAGCGCCCGCCACATTGGGGATCTGCCTCGGGTTTCCTACCTTACCGAGCCTCGTCTTCCACAGCGGGCGTCCGTCCTTGGGGTCCAGAGCCGCAACGAACTCGTCTTCCAGACCGCTATTGCCAATTAGGTAGACACGTCCGCGAGCCACGGCAACGCTGCCATAGCCAAATCCCACGTCCTTCACCTGCCAGAGGAGCTTCGGACCTCCTGGCGGCCAGCTCTTGAGCAGCCCAGACTCTCGAGAGATAGACTCTCGCCCGAGCCCTCGGAACTGCGGCCAGTCATCCACAGCAGCCATTGCTGCACATGGGACAATCGCGAGCAAGGTCATCACAAAGCCGTGTTTCGTCATCAGAAGCCTCCTATAGAATCGCATTGCTGTCCGACACCTCCTCAACGCCCAGTGCCTGCAGCGCTCACCGACCATTCACGGTCCAGATAACCCTACGGAGCGCAGCCGATGAGGATGTCACGATCTGGACCGATGTATGGGGGGAAGTAAGAGAGTGCGCGTAACTCGTGCTTGCGGGCCATTTCGGGCAACAATTTGTCGTGGGGCTCGCAGTTAGGGCGTTGCCTGAACGCCTTGGGGGAGTGCTCGCGGTGCTCCTACTAGAGACGGAGGACGCCAGGATGGCGATACACGGTACC
>VFKD01000103.1 GCA_009885735.1 bacterium | reverse complement strand
GGCGGCGGACCAAAGCCGATATAGGCGGCGGATCCATTGGATTCTGAGATCCTGAAGGGGAGTCCAAGGAAGGTCAGAAGGCCGGTGGCAGGCGACCTCTCCGGTGCGAGAGCCCCGGCGTCTGTGTTGCACCAGGCAGATAGGTCGATTGGCAGATAGTCACTCATGGGAGGCGCCTTTCACGGTTTCCGGGTTAATCTATGTTGTCATTTCGGAAGCTCTGGCTTCTGAATAGTTTCCATCGTGTCCATTGCAGTGCCAACGAGCTCGAATCCGAGCCTTGCATATATGCGTTGAACACTCTCATCCATGGCGCTCAGGAAGACGCATTCGCAGCCTCTGCCAAATGCGTCGGCAACCAGCGCTGAAGTGAGCGCCCCGGCAATCCCTCGCTTGCGGTAGTCCGGCAGTGTTCCCACTCCGCAAACCTCAGTCGTGTTGCCCACGGGAACGTGCAGGCCGCCTGCCACTAGATTCGAGCCGACAAAGGCTCCAAAGACCGCGGAGCCGTGTGCCAGCATGCGCCCAACCGTGTCCTGTTCAATTCCATGTGCGGGTTCGGATTCCTCCGGAGCGCCAAACGCGCGGTCGAGAACTCTGCTTAGCGAGCGAGTCTCGTCGGCGGTGACCGCGCGAACCTCTACGTCGGATGCCGTAGTCGGTGTGAACGAATTCTGAGTCACAACCATCAGCGGACGGGGCTCAGGCACAGGGAATCCGTGAGCGACGAGCAGTTCGTCGAATGCCGGGGTGAGGTCCGAGAGGAACTCCCATCGACACGGAAGCCCTCTGCTGGCGAATGCTGATCGAACCTGGGCAATGATTGAGGACACGTCTCCCTCGATTGCTCCTGTAGGCCTCGCGTAGTTGATCTCCGGCATGGGGTTGTCTCGCCGGAAGAAACAGGTGAACGGACCTATCGTGTCCAGATCACAGAACGGAATGGGCGCAGTGTTCAGATAGCCGTCGATGTGCTTTAGCAATGCGATGTTCTGAGCCATCAGGTTACGCGCTCCCTGGCTTCGAGATGGTGGACGCGGCCATTGTACCGCGTCCGTTGGTGGCGAGCGCGCACGCATCCATACAAGGGAAAACGAAGCGCGAGGGCGAATCTACCGACGGTAGTTGTGGCTAAGGATACTTTCAACAACTACCAAGAGGAGATCGACAGCGTTATGACCAAGCGTTCGAATTGGTCTCGATTAGCAGTATTGCCGTTGATCCTGCTTTCGGTGTTTGGCTGCGCGGAACCGAAGCCGTTCGAGGTGACGCTCAAGAATGTTGGGAAGTCCAAGCTCACCATGCAGATGCTGAAAAGTAGTGGACAGAAGCACGACCCGATTGAAATGACTCCCGGGGTTGAGTTTGTGCTCATCTACACCGCGGGAGACAAGATGAAGATTGAGAGCGTCGACCCTAAGGTACAGGTGCAGGCGGACATAGAGATGAAGAAGGGTTCTGGAACATTCGATGTTGCTCTCGAGGGGAGCAAGATCACAGTCAAAGCTGCGAAGGGGATCGAATACACTTCGGGCCCCGTCCCAAAGTAGGTGCTGGAACCAATCCCGGTGGCTGCTAATGAACTCTCTTCAATAGTGCCGATTGAAGGCGAGGGCACGGCAAAGTCGTGCGCTCAGGATACGCTTGCGGAGCTTGTGGAACTGCGTGCAGAGAACGCACGTCTGCATGCGGCAGAGACAGCCTATGCCCAAGCCGCAGAGGCTTTGGGCTCCGTGTTTGAGGGAACGGGAGCCGCAACGGGCCGAACATTTCTGGATCTCCTCGTACGCAAGCTGGCCGAGGCGCTCAAGGTTCGATACGCATTCGTAGGCGAGGTTCTGCAAGACAATCCGAGACGTGTTCGTACGCTGGCCGTTTGGAGCGCTCAAAACTTCGAGTATGACCTCGACGGAGTTCCATCTCAGCATGTCATCGGCGGCGAGCTTCTGTATTACCCCAGCACTGTAGCAGAGCGGTTTCCAGGCGACACACAGATTGCCGAACTGGGCGTTCAGAGCTATATGGGCGCCCCGCTCTTTGGGGCTTCCGGCGAGGCGATCGGCATTGTGGCTATCATGCACGATGAGCCGCTGACGGACAGTGTCGTAGCGTCTCGCATCATGACGCTGTTCGCCCTGCGGGCAGGCGCAGAGGTGGAGCGGCTGCGAGCGGACGCAGAGCTCGCCGCGCGCGAAGAGATGTATCGAAAAGCCATCGCGAGCGCGGATGGCGTCGTCTATCAGCTCGACCTTCGCACCCACAAGTATGTTCACCTAGACGATCGCATCGTTGACCTACTTGGCTATTCCCAACAGGAACTGACGCCGGATCTCTGGAGCCGGATTGGCATCCAGAACAACCGCCGCGGGGAACTTGCGAAGCTTTCGTCTCAGGAGGCGATAGAGCGGTTTCGCGAGGGCGAGGTGCCGGTATGGAGCGCCGACTACCAGTGCGTGGCCAGGGACGGACGAACCGTGTGGGTGTCCGACTCATCCATTCCGATTCGCGATGGTCAGGGAAACGTCGTTGGGTGCCTCGGAATTCTCCAGGACATTACTGATCGCAAGCTCACGGAGATGGACCTGCAAGAATCTGTGCGACGGTTCCAGGACCTACTCGCAACCATCCAGCTTGTGGCGGTGCTGGTGGATACCAACGCGCGCGTGACGTTTGCCAATCAGTATCTTGTCGATCTCTCGGGCCGGAGTCGCAGGGAGCTGATCGGCAGCGATTGGTACAGCCTGTGTGTTCCTCCAGACGACGCTGAACAGGGGCGGATTCGGTTTGCTGCAACCATTGAAACTGGAACCGTCTCTCCACACATGGATCGCAACATAGTCACCAAGTCCGGTGAACAGAGGCTCATCTCCTGGAGCAACACACTGCTGCGCGACCACGACAATGCAGTAATTGGAATTGCCAGCATCGGGGTGGACATCACCGACAGAAAGCGGCTGGAGGAGGAGCTGTTCCACGCGCAAAAGATGGAGAGCATTGGGCGCCTGGCAGGCGGCGTCGCACACGACTTCAACAATATCCTTACGGCAGTCCTTGGCTACACGGACCTCGCGAGAGCTAGGGTTCCAGCGGACAGCGTGGTGGGCGGGCACCTTCGCAGCGTGCGCGAGGCCGGTGAGCGTGCGGCGGAACTAACCAGTCAGCTTCTGGGATTTGCACGCAAGCAAGTCATCAGTCCAAAGCTGCTTGACATCAATGTGGAAGTAGCCCACACCGAGAAGATGCTCCGAAGGCTCATCGGAGACCAGATCGAACTGCGCGTCGAGCTGGCTAAGTGTCCGCTATGCGTGAACGCCGACCCTGGTCAGCTTCAGCAAGTGTTGGTCAATCTGGCGGTTAATGCTCGTGATGCCATGCCTGAAGGTGGCACGCTGACCATTGCGACGAGCGACTCCACGTTGTCGAGCGCCGCGGCTCGGAGGATTGGGAGCATCCGGCCCGGCCGATATGTTACGCTTGTTCTTACAGACACGGGCATGGGCATGTCCGACGAGGTTCGCCGAAACATATTCGAACCATTCTACACGACCAAGGAAGTTGGCAAGGGGACCGGACTTGGCCTCGCGACATGCCACGGGATTGCAGAACAGAACGGCGGCAGGATCACGGTGAAAAGCGTTCCAAACCGCGGCAGCACGTTCACGGTCTATTTGCCGTTCGCTGCATGTCCAATCGGTGACGAATCTCTGGCGATTACCGAGCTCGCAGACCCTCGTGGTCAGCGAGAGGGCGCCGAACAGCCGGGGTTCAATGCAAGCCTCCATTAATACTTCCTCACATCGTGGATATTTCGTTCTCGTCTGGGCAGCGCTGACGCTCAATCTTGGCATCCTGCCAATGCCGTCAGAAGGTACGCAGCGAGTGCCAGCGGCGGTTGGCGCCGCGCGACTCAGCAAACGTGGTTCGGCGTGGCTTCTTACCTTCCAGATGTCTGTGGCCATGCTTGCATCAGTGCGCAGAGGACTTCCAAAAGAAGC
>VFKD01000349.1 GCA_009885735.1 bacterium | reverse complement strand
TTCTCTGCGCCTCTGCGCCTCTGCGCGAGAATGACGTTGGCCCTCCGCGCGCTTCCGCAGTACCATGAGCACTTGACGTTCTCCGTGCCTCTGTGTCTCTAGCGAAGCGGGTGGTTCAAGGCCCTTGACCTTCTTCGCGTCTTCGCGTCTTCGCGTGAGGCAGCCCTTGACCTTCGGTGCGGCCTACGCATCCCCCCACAAGTGGCACCGAACCGACCGCCCTTCCCCAACCGCCACCTCGCCCGGCTCCTTCGAGTCGCAAACGTCCATCCGATGCGCGCATCGCGGTGCGAACGGGCAGCCTGCTCCAAGGTTGGCAAGGTCCGGAGGACGACCGGGAATCGACTCGAGCCGCTCGGAGTGGGCCGCGGCGATGTTTGGGAGCGACTTAAGCAGGCCGACCGTGTAGGGGTGCTTCGGCTCGCGAAACAGATCCTCAACCGGCGCCTCCTCCACGATCTGTCCGGCATACATCACAAGGACGCGGTCGCAGTTCTCCGCGACCAGCCCCAGGTCGTGCGTTATAAGAAGGATAGCGGTTCCGCTCTTCTCCCGCAGCTCGGCCATAAGCGACATGATCTGCGCTTGAACGGTCACGTCTAGGGCTGTGGTCGGTTCGTCCGCGATGAGAACGGCTGGGTTCGCGGCAAACCCAATGGCAATCATCACTCGCTGACGCTGGCCGCCGCTTACCTGGTGTGGATACTGCTTCATTCGCAGCTCTGGTGAAGGGAGCCGCACTGCCCTAAACAGATCCAATGCCCGCTGTCGTGCATCGGCCTTCGAGATCGTGGAGTGCGCGAGAATTGCCTCTGTCACCTGGTCGCCGAGCTTCATCGTGGGGTTGAGGGATGAAAACGGATCCTGGAAGATCATTGCGATCTGCCCCCCGCGAATTCGGCGGAGATCGCGAGGACACATCGTAAGGATGTCTTGCCCATCCAGTTCCACTGTGCCGCTCAGGATGCGCCCGGGCGGCGTGGGAATGAGCCGCATGATGGAGAGCGCTGTGACGCTTTTGCCGGAACCGGACTCTCCCACAACGCCCACAGATTCACCACGATTCACTCCGAGGCTCACTCCGCGCACGGCCCGGACCTCGCCGCCGGGAGTGAAGAAGTGCGTCCGCAGGTTGTCCACCTTGAGCACTAGGCCGGCGGGAGCGGGAGCGGCGTCCGACTTGGCGACCGGAGCGGCGGACGACAAACTAGGCGCTCGTGCCGGAATTGTTGGCTGACTGAGCCGGACCCCGACGAGCGAGATACTCCTCGACATGCAGCAGGCCGGACTCTCCGGCGCGAGCAACGATGGTGAGAAGCGTATCCGCGGTGGAGACCTCCTCGAGCTGCTCGGTGACGAACCACTGCAGGAAGTTGTGGGTGATGTGGTCAGCCTCTTTCATCGACTGGTCAACGAGGGCGTTTATCTGCCTCGTCACCTCCATCTCCTCGTCGCGGGCGA
>VFKD01000562.1 GCA_009885735.1 bacterium | reverse complement strand
TGTACGAGGGCACGGTGGCGGTGGTTGTTCCTCGGATGGGCGCCGTGCAGAAGACCGCCTCAGTCACCCTCCGTTTCCAGGCCTGCAGCAACCGCGAATGCCTGCTGCCAAAGTCGACCACGCTCACCGCGCGCAAGGGGCGGTAGGGTGCGGCCGATCACATTTCCGGGCAGGCACAGGGGCCAGCCCCTACCCGAAACCGCACCGCCCGCATGGCACAGGCACCTCACCCGTGAACCTAGATCGTGGCACGGGTGTCCCGCCCGTGGAACATCGTACGCAACGTGCAACCGTAGGGGCAACCCCCCATGGTTGCCCAGGGTCGCACGCGCCACGTCATGGGTTCGTCTGGCCGCCGCCGCCGGGCCCGGTCTCGTTTCCGGGCAGGCACAAGGCCTGCCCCTACCCGGAAACATACCGCCCACGCGGCACGGGCGTCCTGCCCGTGGATCATCATCCGCTGCGTGGCACCGGCCTCCCGCCCGAGGAACATCGTACGCGACGGGCAACCGTAGGGGCAACCCCCCGTGGTTGCCCAATTTCGAATTGGGCCCGCCCTCGTGACCGAACCGCTCTTCGACATCCCGCCGGACGCAAACGAGGCGTCACGGCCCTTCCCGTGCGGCGGCCTCGGAGCGGGAAGCATCTGCTTCAATCCCCTTCAGGGCTTCGACCAATGGCGTTTGGACCCAGGCGTATTCCCTGTCCGGAAGTGGGCCTCGCATTGCCACTTTCACCTGTGGACCAGTGATCACAGAGCGAAGGCTGTTACGCTCGCGTATCCCGGCTTTGCCGCACAGCCGTGGGGAGCCCATCTAGGTTTTCTCCCAGAGGTTCGCCGCCTCTTCCCGGTATCGTGGATCACCTACTCCGGTCTCCCCCTCGACCTCGGCTGCCGCGCCTTCTCTCCCTTCCTTCCGGGCGACACCGAGGAGATTAGCCTCCCCGTCGGCGTCTTCGTGTGGCGCCTGCGCAACTCCACCGACAAGCGGATGGAGGCGGCCATGATGCTTACTTGGGCGTGCGACCTGCCGGAGCCCGTGCCGGACGCCGGATTCGACCTCCAGCACGACAACCTCTGCATCACCGGTTCACTCGGCTCGGCGGCAAGCGAAAACAGGTTCGGTATCGCCGTGCCGGACCTGCACAGCGAGGGAATCTACCTCCAAGGGGTCGAGCCCTGGTGTATTCCCGATGGAGCAGCCGAAGTGTGGCGGCAGTTCTCGGAGAGCGGCGAGCTCGACCCGTCAATCGCCTCTCAGAAGCCCCTCGGCGCAGCGGCTTGGGTCAAGATGGACCTAGACCCAGGCGAGGTTCGCGACATCCCGTTCGTGGTGGCCTGGCACTCTCCCACCTACACCACCGGACCTCTTGCGGGCAGCGAGCGCAGGTACGTGAGGCACCTGGGCCGGTTCCGGCCGGACAACGCCATCGTGTGGCTCGCCGAGCAGGTAGTGCAGAACTACGGCCTGGAGACCGCGAACTGGGTCTATTGGCTGCAGGCTATTGCGGACTGGCACCAGAAGCCGGAACTGTTCGGAGTGCATCCGGATGATGTTGAGGCCATAGCCTCAGCAGACATCTCGTGGAACGCGGAGGGGCAACTGGAGGTATTGCCGCCGAATGACGATGTCGCCGCGATGCTCGCTCCGGGCGGCGCGGCAACGAGGCTCTGGCCGGGGGTGTTTGGGGGGTAGGGGAATGAAGAGATCAACAGTAATCGTCACTGCGATCTTGAGTTCCGTGTTGTATTCTGCAAGTGGGTACACACAGACCAAGAACCCTGGATCCAATGCGCCGCTCAAGTCCGTAGAAGCCCATCGATCCTCAGGTGACCTGACCCTTGTGGGAGTTCGTACAGTCGCAACAGCTGGTGAGGACCGACGTCTTCGCTATTGGAAAGTGCCTAGTTTGACTATGATCTCCGATGAGAAACTGCCGTTTGAAGCCAACTCAATTGTCTTCTCGCCCAAGAGCAAGTTGCTGGCAATCATGGGAAAAGACAACCGCATTGTCCTTAGGTCCCTAAAGGGATCATCCAAAACGATACGTATTCGAGCACGCCCTCTAAGCATTGAGTTCTCCGACGACGGAAAGACCCTCGCTGTAGGCTGCGCAGACGGCTTGGTCGAAGTCCTCAACCCACTTTCAGGGAGAGAGCTTGCACATCGCCAGCCTGACAAGCGACCGATAACTGCCATTGGCTTCTCACGAAACGCATCGGCCGTGTATGCTGGGTTCCGGGATGGAACAGTCACCGAGTTCACCATTCTGGACGGCACCCTGAGGCCACGCAGGTCCGTGAAGTTGGCTTACTTGCCCTCCTCTTTTGGTCAATTGGCCACTGGTAACCGCATGCTGGTGTCGGGTTTGACGAAGGCTCCGCTCGTCCTAGATGCGCGGTCGCTTAAGACGCGAGGCGCTCTGACGGGGCATGAGAACTTCAGCACAAATGCTTCGGTCCAACCATCGCTCATTACGGGCGCATGGGACGGCAGAATCAGGAAGTGGTCACCAGACACTCTGAGGATGACCGGTGAAGTCGGCAGAATCCGCCTGGACTACATCACTTCTGTCGGCGAAACACCGGACGGAGACTATTGTGTGTCCATGTCACTTGGGGGAGAGTTGAGCGTGTGGAGCCTAAGCGACAAGCACAAGCGATACCATTATGGACGATAGTTCGCCTCTGCCCAATGGTGTTCACTTTGCCGAATCCGTTCGTCCTGAGCGCGGCTCAGCCGTATCGAGCCGCAGTCGAAGGATACGCCTAAGTTCCTATCTAGACAGATTGTGCCGCTGCCGACTCGTTCGCAGGACACCTAGGCGCGGCCCGCCCATCCGGATTCTACTAAGATGACCTTACAGCTAGTTTTCACTTGCCAGAGCCGGAAACATCCACTTCCATGACATCCTCAAGTGCGTCGAGAGCCCACTTCCGAACGGTCGATGAACGGTCCTTCGCCGCGCGCTTCAAGAGCTCTACCGCCCGGTCCGAACCAACCCGCCGAAGTGACCATATCGCTATGTGCCTTGCATCAGGGTCCTTGGAGTGCAATAGGAGCTGAATGAAGGGAAGAGCCTCGTCACCGTAGTCGCCAAGGCTGCCTGCAACAACTCCTGCTAGCGACTCTTTGTGGCACTCCTTGCGTGCGATCTCCAGAAGGTCCGGCAGAACCTCAAGGCACCCTATCTGTCCAAGTGCATTGATTGCGTCATATTGAACATCGAGATCACGGTCGCTGGCGAGCGTCAAGAGAGTTGGGATCACGCACGCCTCTCCCGACTTACCCAGCATATATGCAGCCACCCATCGCTCTTCACGACGAGCACTGTTGGCGCAGACCAGAAGTTGAGGAAGCGCACGCTTGCCATATGCATAGAGATATCGGTGCGCCCTATAGTAGTCGATCCCTGGACAGGCACCCAACTTCGAGATGTGATGGGCTATTGCCCGTTGCTCACGGGAATTCGGGCTCATCCTCACGCGCCGCCTCTGGACCATGATAATCGCTATGAAACGTCCAAGTGTAGCAGATATTCTGCGGAGGGTAGAGTGAATGGACCAAGAACCAGAAACAGCAATAACGATGCAACGGAGGCGATTCCTTACTGGCGGCATTTCTGCGCTTGCCATGGCTGGAGCAGCGGCTCTTGGCATGTGGAGATACCTTCACTGGAACGTACAGATGGATGTTGCACAGGATTTCGCAAGAGACTTCTTTGACAACGATCCTCGCGAGAGTGACATTGTGACCTTCCTGAAAGACGGAGGAGACCTAGACTTTGACCTTGGAGGGGGCAACACTCTGCTGATAGAAGCCGCCCGACTCAACAATGTGACTGCTATCAAGCTGCTGGTGAAACATGGAGCGGATCCGTCGAGACGTGACCTCGATGGCAAAAGTGCACTAACCCACGCAATCGATAACAGCAGCAGGGACGCGATGGACTTGTTGAGGCAGGTCATGGCCAAGTAGACGGGCTGACCCTGACGTTGACGCAAGATTTGATAAGGGCTCGACCAATGCACAACTGGTCTCGCGGGTTTGTTTACGGGCTGTAGCTCGCTCTGGTTGGCACTTTGATGTGAGCGGACCCTTCGACTTCGCTTCGATGAGGCTGAAGCGCCGCTCAGGGTGACAATGAGGACGGCGTGCGGTGGGTCGGATACGGTTCGCCCGAATACGGCTGGATTGGATGCGGGACGGTCGGTCGCGCCAAGTGCTCCGGCAGGGGTCGGTGCCCCTGCCCTACTTCGGCACACCGCGTGGCATGTTCCCATCTCCTCGACACAGGCCCGTAGGGTGCAGGCTCCGTCCTGCGCCGTGCCGCTCAGTCCGTCCACCAGGTCCACCCTGTCCACTCCGTCCACCCATCCACCGCGACCCACACCCTCCCCAAGTCCACCATAAGGTAAACTGCACCAAACGCCACCCTTCCAGGAGCACGAGCGCACCATGTCCACCCTGCCGCTGCCGTTCCCACGCATTCTCCTTGGCCCCGGCCCTTCCTCGGTCCCGCCCCGCGTGCTAGAGGCGCTGGGCCGCGCGCCGCTGGGCTACCTCGACCCAGAGCTGTTCGAAGCGCTCACCGAGCTGCAGGCGAACCTGCGCACGGTCTTTGGAACCACGAACGACTTCACTCTTGCGCTCACAGGCACAGGAATGGCGGGGATGGAATCGTGCCTTGCGAATCTCATCGAGCCGGGAGACGAAGTGCTCATCGGAGTCCACGGCTTCTTCGGCGGCAGAATGGCCGAGATTGCGGGGCGCTACGGCGCCAAGGTTCACCGCGTGGAAGCCGAATGGGGTCAGCCGCTGGATCCTGTGAAGGTCCAGGAGGCCGCGTCGGCAGCAGGCAAGCTCAAGCTGGTTGGCTGCGTTCATGCGGAGACCTCCACCGGGGTGCTTCAGCCACTCGGACCTATCTCCGAGATTGCGAAGGCCCACGATGCTCTTTTTCTAGTGGATGCGGTAACGTCGCTGGGCGGTCATCCCGTAGAGGTAGACGAGCATGGAGTGGACGCCTGCTACAGCGCTTCGCAGAAGTGCATGGGCTGTCCGCCTGGTCTCGCGCCGATCACCGTATCGGAGAGGGCGCTGGATGTGGTTGCCGCTCGCAAGTCGACGGTGACGAGCTGGTACTACGATTGGAAGCTCATCGGCAACTATTGGCATGGGGACCACATGTACCATCACACTGTGCCGGTCAATCTGCTCGTGGCGCTTCAAGAATCGCTCCGAATGATAGTCGAGGAGACTCCCGCTGCAAGGTATGAGCGGCACCGCGAGGTGAGCGAGCAGTTGATGAGCGGGCTTGCAAAGATGGGTATTCGGCCCTTCGCGCAAGAGGGCTATCGACTCAACACGCTGAATTCGGCGTGGATTCCGGACGGAGTGGATGACATTGCTGTTCGCAAAGCGCTGCTTACGCAGTACGGCCTGGAGATTGGCGGGGGCCTGGGCGCGCTGAAGGGCAAGGTCTGGCGCATCGGGACCATGGGCGAATCTGCCCAGGTTCGGCACGTTGCGCTGCTGCTCGCAGCACTTTGGGGCACGCTGCACGGATAGTCCGTACCGATAATGAGACTGGGGCGAAGCGAACAGCCTCCGCTAAGGAAATCAATCGACGAATGACTGAAGAGAGCCCCGCGGTTCAGGCTGCGGGCCGAGCCGCACAACACAAGCTCATTCGGGAGCGAGCTACCGTTCGCATCGTCATGGGCGCCATCGCCATCGCGGTGGTTTGGTGGGTCTATGGAATCATCCAGACCACACGCATGCAGAGCGTAAAATGGCCTACGCTTACGCCTGTTACAGGTGGTCTCACGGTAGTCGGGCTGCAAGATATCGCACGTCCTGGCTGGCAGCCCAAGTACTTGGCCATTCAGCGAGGCTACGCCTGGATCATCCGCCGCCCCGAAGACAACGCCGGAGGCGAGCCTGGTTCAGCCGAGCGCGAGACGCCCGACTCTCCGGAAGACCAAGAGCGCGGCTCCAGCCCGGTGACCTCCAAAGGAATTGCGAAGGGCGAAGTCGTGGAGGTAGAAGAGGTACTTGAGGAGTGTCCCACCGTCCTCACCGAGAAGCACTTTACGGGGGCCAGGGTGGAGGAGCGCAAGGAACCGCTCTTCAACAGAAGCTACTACATCGTGCACGTCAGCCTTGCAGCTGAAGCTCGCAGCCGATATTGGCAGTTCTCGCGCGACCGAGATGACGAGCGCCTTGTCTTCATCCTCAAGGACGAGATCATCACCTGCCCGCAGATGAAGCACATGGATGTGGGAACGCTCGAGATTCAGCCGATCTGGGTGAAGTCGGACGCAACGCGGCTGGCGGACTACATCAACGCGCATAAGCAGTAGTTCCGTCGAGTCCGCGAAGGCGGACTTCGTGACGTTTACAGCCGCGGTTTCAACCGCAGGTGCATATCGACTTTGTGACTTCTGCAGCCGCGGTTTCAACCGCAGGTGTCGTGCGATACGTCATTACCGGTACATCCAAGCTTTCAACCGCTGGCTCCTAGCGCAACATTTGCAGGTACCCAATGCCCTTCTCTGCACACCAGACCACCACCCTCCGCGCCGTTCTGAACCGCCTAATCCCCGAGAACGACTTCCTTGGAGCCTGGGAGGCGGGAGTGGGCGACTACATCGTGCGCCTGCTGCAGTGCGACGAGGTCTGTCACGCGCCAACATACGCAAACGGATTGGACTCTGTTGAGGCGGAGGCTCGTTCGCTCCACCAAGCGTCCTTCAACGAGTTACCTCCAGACACGCAGGACTTGCTCCTGGCCCGTATCGAGATCGGCAGTTGTGTCACCACATGGGACGTGAGCCCCATCGAGTTCTTCTCCCTGATGGTTCGGCACTGCGCTGAGGGCTACTACTCTGATCCTCACAACGGCGGCAACCGCGACGCAGCGGCGTGGAAGATGGTCGGCTATTGTCAGATGCCGGGCCATACAACGTGAAGAGCTTCGACTACGACGTTGTGGTGGTTGGCTCGGGAGCAGGCGGTGGCGTGGCGGCTGGTGTGCTCGCCGAGGCAGGCAAGAGAGTGCTGCTCCTGGAGCGCGGCAACGAGATTGGTCCCGACACCTCGCCGGATCATCTTCGCAACCATCGGCTTTCGCTCTATGGTCACAATACGGGACCCGAAATCGAGGGTAATCCGCGAGTGATTATTGGCCTCGATGGAGTGAGAACCCTCGTCCGCCCGCACGAGGGCGGCTACCACAACAACGCAAGCTGTATTGGAGGCGGCACGCGGGTCTATGGCGCTCAAGCGTGGCGATTCATGCCGCAGGACTTCCGAATGGCCTCCCTCTACGGCGTACCGGAGGGCAGCTCGCTGGCCGATTGGCCCATCTCCTACGAGGACCTTGCGCCCCATTACGACCTCGCCGAGTGGGAGATTGGTGTATGTGGAGACGGCGCCGCACACCCCATGGCGGGTGCGCGTTCTCGCGACTACCCGATGCCTGGAATTCATGGCGGGCATCAACGAGCCACGCTTGAGGCAGGCGCCAAGAAACTTGGCTGGACGACGGGACCTGCCCCGCTGGCCATAAACTCACTCGATTGGGGAGGCCGCCCCGCCTGCGTTCGGTGCGGCTACTGCGTCGGCTTCGCCTGCCCCAGCGAGAGTAAGAACGGTACGCACAACACGCTCATTCCTCGCGCGCTTGCCTCGGGCGGCTGCACGCTGGAGAGCTCAGCGATTTGCGAACGCATTGACACCGATGCCATAGGGGACGTTACAGGCGTCACGTACCTGCGTACCACTTCGAGCGGCATTGAGCGCCGCACGGTCACTTCGCGTGCAGTCGTCGCAGCCTGCGGAGCGATTGAATCTGCACGATTGCTGATCAACTCCAGCTCGGCCCTGCACCCGGCCGGGCTCGGTAATCGATACGACCAGGTAGGCCGCCACCTCCAGGGCCACTGCTATCCCATGACGCACGGCCTCTTTGAGGAGGTAGCGTCAGACGTCGAGGGACCCGGCGTCTCGATCTCCACCTGCGAGCACAATCATGGCACTCCGGGCATCATCGGCGGCGCGATGCTGGCGGACGAGTTCGTGGTTCTGCCCATTATTGCGTGGAGAGTCTCTCTGCCGCCGGACGTGCCTAGGTGGGGCGCGGCGAACAAGGAGTGGATGCGGCGAAACTATCGCCGCGTACTGCGAGTCACCGGTCCCGTGCAGGAGATACCCTCTCCGGATGCACGTGTGAGGGTGGATACCTTCGTTAAGGATCGATATGGCATTCCGGTGGCTCACCTCTCCGGCGCAAAGCATCCTGAAACGCTCCGAACCGCCGAGCACATTCGCAAGAAGGCCGAGGAGTGGCTTCTGGCCAGCGGGGCTATGCGAGTATGGGGGCAGCCCTCCATGCTGCATCTGAGTGGCGGCCAGCATCAGGCCGGCACCTGCAGAATGGGAAACGACCCCTCCACATCGGTGACCGATGGGTGGGGCCGAGTTCACGACTTTCCGAACCTCTGGGTAGCCGACGCCTCGCTGCACGTCACCAACGGCGGCTTCAACCCGGTGCTCACCATCTATGCGCTTGCGTTTCGCGCAGCGGAGCGCCTTGCTGCAAGTCTTTGACCCACAAGACGGGCAAGCACCGTTCCCTCGTTACTGGGAAAGAAGCTCCGACCAACTCTCCGCCTCAAGCAGCCGATCGACCAACCGCTCCAACTCCTCTACCGACCGGGCCGATTCCACTGCCTTCATCGTTCGCGAATCGGCAGCACCAAACCGCTGTCGGCCAAGGCGAAGCAACAGCGACCGCGCTTCTTCCTCGCGACCCTCACTGCGACCCTCGGCACGACCCTCACTGCGCCCCTCGACACGACCCTCACTGCGCCCCTCGCCACGACCCTCACTGC
>VFKD01000583.1 GCA_009885735.1 bacterium | reverse complement strand
TTCATGGACACAACAGCGCCGGAGTCGTAGGCGATGACGAATTGTTTCTTAGCGGACTCCATGAACTCCGTTCACAACCAGGCATGAAAATCAGAGGTAAGGCGTCACGTGGACACCTCTCTTTTCAAGAGAGCGGAGCTTCCGCCGTTTGGAAGCGCGTCATTTCCGCATGCTGTTAGCGGGAACGAAACATCTGCGCGTATCCGATCTGGAGTTGCCGGACCCTTCGACTTCGGTTCGGAAGGGTTGAATCTACGCTCAGGGTGATGAGGTGTGGCGCGGCGATTCGGATGCCGCTTCGCTCAAGGTGACCTCGACGGGGCCGTTCTAGACCAGTTCTCCAAACTTGACACAACTACATGTTTTTTGGGACCCAATTGACCTACCGTCTGGTCACTGACGCTGCCAAAGGCTTATCCACCTTGGGACGCGAAGTCTGCTCGGCCAACTCCCACATGGTTTGATAGACCGTTCGCGTCACCTTCTCCATCTTGGCGAAGTCGATCTTCTCTATATGGTCGCCCAGGCGATGATAATCTTCGTGCGTTCCGCTGAAGTAGAAGATGATCGGAATTCCTCGCTTCGCGTAGTTATAGTGGTCGCTTCGATAGAAGAAGCCCGCAGGGTGGCCGGGATCGTCGTAGAGGTAGTTAAACCTCAGCTTCAGGTAACGCTCATTCACCTTCTCGCTCAGCGCTCCAAGGTCCGTGCTCATCAGCTTAGAGCCGATGACGTAGATCTCGTCCGGCCCGGTGAGTTCCTTGTTGACGGGCTTAGTGTCTCCTGCAGGCTTGGACCTGCCAATCATATCGATGTTTAGCTGGGCCACGATGCTGCCTATGGGAACCGTCGGCCTAGCGGTGAAGAACTCCGACCCCAAGAGGCCCTTCTCTTCGCCCGCGTGCCAGACAATGAGTACGGATCGCTTTGGCCTGGTCCGAGCTTTGGACAGCGCCTCTCCAATGGCGAGTATTGCAACGGTGCCGGAGCCGTCGTCGTCGGCGCCGTTGAAGATGTGGTCGCCATTTACCGGTCGCTGCGTTACTCCAACATGGTCATAGTGAGCACCTATCGCGATATACTCAGACTTGAGCTTCGGGTCGCGTCCTTCCCAGATGGCCACCACATTCTGCGTGGTCTGCACATCTGCGTCCACTGTGCATTTCAGAGCGAGAATCTTGCCTTGTTGGAGAGCGAATCCAGGCGCCGGCTTGCCCTCCGCGAGCGCTGCCAGCAGCGCTGGACCATCAATCTGCTCGCCGGCAAACAGCTCCTTCACAAACACATCACTAGCATAGAAGGTAGGAATTCCAGGCTGGGCGGATTCAGCAGCCGACACGATACGGCGCTGGGGAAAGTCCATCGCGCGGTTCATGCGGCTCCATGCGCTCGAATCCGCCGCTGGAATGATGAACAGAATGGCAGCCGCCTTGTGCTTTGCAGCGTTCGCGGCTGGGTCGAGCCAGTCCTCGCCCTCCTTGCCTTTCAGCTCTGTGCGAGGGGTGCCCCGCGGCGACTGGGCCGTTGAGTAGTTAGCGACAACAACCTTGCCCGACACATCGAGCCCCGCGAAGGCGTCTACGTTCTTTGCCTTGATGGTCCAGCCGTCTCCCACATAAACCGCGCCTGCCGAGACTGATGCGGGCCGAGCGGCACAGGCAAACTCCTCTCCGAGCTTGAAGATACGGCCTCCGAGCGCTGCGGACGTTGTTGCGCTTGCCACCTTGTCGCGCCTAAAGACCATCGTCTGAAAGAACGTGCCGTCATCGCCCCCGGGCTTGAGGCCCCACCGCGAGCAGAGCGCGGCAATGAACTTCGCCGCTGTATCCAGCCCGCGCGAAGGAGTGTCGCGCCCCTCAAGCTCGTCAGAGGCAATGAATGTGAGGTAGTCGCGAAGCTGCGCGGCGGTGACCGCGTCCACGCCGTTCCTTGCTCGCTGGGCCTGGACCGAATTCGCGGAAACCACCGAGAGGCATAGGATAGCGAGGCATCGAAGATTGCGCACGATGAAGAGTCTCCTGGTGAGATGTGGGATTGCGGGTCTACTCGTACCTCAGTGCGTCGATTGGATCTTGGCGTGAGGCTCGAACGGCGGGCGCCACGCCGAAGACAAGGCCAACCGACAGGCATACGCCAAAGGCCAGTGCAATCGCCTGCCAAGTTACAAGCGGCTGCAGCGCCGTATACTTGCCTACAAAGTAACAGATTACCACGGCAAGCAGGGTGCCCGCTCCGCCTCCTGCGAACGAAATGGTGACCGCCTCGGTGAGAAACTGGACAAAGATGTCCTTTCGCGTGGCGCCAACCGTCTTGCGAATGCCTATCTCGCGCGTACGCTCCGTCACCGTGACCAGCATGATGTTCATTATGCCGATGCCGGCCACCACGAGTGATATCGCGCTAATGCCTACGAGGAGCGTCTGAACAATGCTTAAGAGACGGTTGGTGAGGTCCAGGAGTTTCTTCTGCGTCACTACGCCAAAGTCTTCCTTGCCGCCGTGATTTGCCTTGAGCGCCGCGTTTACCGCGGCGACCACCTGGAGCGGGGGAGACTTGGCGGCGATGCGGAAGAAGATGCGGTTTATCTGGCCGCCCTTGAGCATGTTCGCGGCAGCCTCGAATGGGAGATAGACGATATTCTCAGCGGACATCTGGGCGAAGAGGGACGGCTTGGTGGGCTCCATCACGCCGATTACGCGAAACGAGTGGTCTTTTACCTGAACCGTCTTGCCAATGGGTGACCGCGTGCCGAACATCTCTCTCGCGGGTTCGTCCGCGAGCACGCACACCGGCTCGCCGTGCTCCGATTCGGTGAAGAAGCGTCCTGCGGCGACCTTCTCCTGGCCAATCGCCGCCATGCGTGCGTGAGACGCAACAACGAGGGCCGTATGGCTGTTCGCGCCTATCTCGACGCTGCCTGCCACAAACATGAGCGGCACGGCGAACTCAACCTCGGGAATGCTCGCGACTGTGTCGATGTCTTTGGTGGTGAGCGAGGAGATGCCCAGCGTTGCCATCATGTTTGGTTCGCCGCTCTTGCCCAGCTTGCCGGGTACGACGATTACGGTGTTGGTGCCAAGTCCCTCAATCTGCGCGGCAACATCTTCGCGAACGCCCTGGCCGATTGAGACAAGCAGAACCACGGAGCCGACACCGATGAGTATTCCAAGCGTGGTGAGACTCGTCCGAAGCCAATTCTGGAACATGGCTTGGAAGGCATTGGAGAGGTTGCGACGGAGGGCGTGCATACCGGGTTAAGGTACCCGATTCAGCCTCAATACGGCGAATTCGGATTGGAGCTTGTGTGGTGCTGCTTGGCGTCATGCCGCAGGAGCGGTGGCTGCAGTTCCAATTAGTCTTGGTTTGGAACGACGATGGGCTTGTGCAGCCAGTAGGAGCAGAGGATGATGAGGCGGTTCGGCTCGATGGGCTTTCCGTAGGAGTCCTTGTCGCCCGGATCCGAGATTCTGAAGCGAAAACGACCACCTTCGGCGCACTCCGGAAGCCGTGGTACGAGGTCATGCAGGTCTTCGAGGCGAAGAGTGAACTTGTGGTTCGAACTGTCCTTACGAAAGCGAATCTGCGCCTCGGCGAGCAGTCCCCGTGCTTCTTCGCATCTCAGTCGGGCTGCCTCCGCTTTCGCGGCGCGGTAGAAGGGAGAGGCGGCAATGAACAGGATGAGCACCACGAGCGCGGTGACCAGCAGCTCCGGAGCCCCGGAACCTCTCTCGCTTCGAGCCATGTGCATCCGTTGAAGTCTCATTCCTGCCTCTGTCCGTTAATTGCGAGCATCCGTGCCGCCTACGGTGCTTGTTCCGCAGGTAACGCAACATACTACACGGTATATTTGGCAGGGAGTGCGTGCAGCATCAGGCTGAGGGGCACTGCGGGGACATTGCGAAGAGGAGAATGGGCGGCTGACCGGACTTGAACCGGCGACCTCCAGGGCCACAACCTGGCACTCTAACCGACTGAGCTACAACCGCCACAATTTGCAAGCGCCCCCGGCAGGAATTGAACCTGCGGCCAACTGCTTAGAAGGCAGTTGCTCTATCCACTGAGCTACGGAGGCAAGATGGAGCGGGAGACGAGGATCGAACTCGCGACATTCTGCTTGGAAGGCAGACGCTCTACCGCTGAGCTACTCCCGCACCGCGTTGCAACACGATAGTATAGCCTGAGGTGGGCTTGAAGTCAAGGAGAGGGGTTAGGACCGGGTGGTACTACTCCGCATCCTCGCGAGGGACGTACTCATTGCGCGAGAAGAGCAGCAGCGCGAGACCGAGTCCAACCACGATGATGATCGGCAGCACCGTCCACGCCATGGTTGTCGAGATGGTTTGCGGGTTAAGCCTTCCTAGAAGGTCCGCCATACCCACGCTGTCACTCTGCGGCTTGGGGTGCGGTGCAAGCACACGCAGATACGCCATTATCGAGTACTGTTGAAAGCTCCCCGGCATGTTTGGAACCCACGACTCCCATCCAAAGGCGAACATCAATCCGTACATGAGCGGCCTGTTCAACAGAGTCGCCATCAGTAGGAAGATAGCGCCGTACGCAAGGGCGCCGATGGGTAGAATGCCAAGGTCGCGCCAGAGTGTGGCCTCGGATAGCCCTTTGGGGCCGATTGCCGCCAGTGCGGTAGCGATCGACGCGAACCACACCGTGGTAACAATCGCAATGAATGCCGCGGCGAACTTCATGAGCATGATTCGCCACCGGGGTACGGGCCGCGTGAGCATGTACGCAATGGTCTTCTGCTCGATCTCCTGGGACAGCACGCTGGTGCCAAAGATGACTGACAACATTACCAATATGAAGCCGAAGATGAGGCCGGCTGCCACCGTGCTATAGACTACTTGCGGGTTAAATTCTCCTGAGGGCGCCACGCTCTTCATGAGCAGAACAAGTATAGCCGGAAGTGCAACCAGAAGGGCGATAGCGATCAGCTTCTTTGGACGCATTAGGTCACGGAGGGCATTGAGGAAAATGAAATAGTCGCTCATGCTATTTGGTCACCAGGTACTTGAAGACAGATTCGAGGTTGTTGTCCGGCGAGTCGAAACCAGTCACAAGGAAACCGCCCTCCGCCACTACCTCTGGAAAGTGCGAGTAGAACTGGTCGGGCGCTCGAGTCTCCACCTCCACCTCGGAGGCTTCCATCTTATCGAACTTCGCGCTGAGGACATAGGGCATATCGAGCAGCTTCTTGGCAAGAGGGCGAGCATCCGCACAGCGAATGGTGATTCGGTGCGGGTGCTTGTCGATGTGAGAGCGGATATCTCGAATGCTCCCCTGCGCCAGCAGGCGGCCACGATACATCAGCAAAATGTTGCTCGTGAGCGACTCTACCTCATGTAGGATGTGCGAAGAGAGCAGAACTACCACTCCCTTTGCCGCTAGGCTTAGGATCAAGGCGCCGACTTCTCGTCGGCCCACCGGGTCCAGCCCGTTCAGAGGCTCATCCAGGATGAAGACCTTTGGGTCGTGGATGATGCCTTGCGCAATCTTGATGCGTTGGCGCATCCCCTTCGAGTAGCCGCCAATCTTGCGTCTGGAGGCGTGGCTCATCCCGACCAGCTCAATCACCTCGCCCACTCGTGACTTTAGCCGCTCCGAAGAGATGCCGGCCATCGCGCCCAGCATCGTTACAAATTCCGTGCCGGTCATGTCGTCGTAGAGCTGCTCGTTCTCTGGGCAGTAGCCGAGGCGCCGGAGAACGCTTGGGTTCGCGAACGGCCTTTCGCCAAAGACCGTCACGCTGCCCGTGGTCGGCTTGAGCTGCCCAGTCACCATTTTCATCAGGGTGGACTTGCCGGCGCCGTTTGGGCCGAGCAGAGCCGTGATTCCACTCGACACTGTACACGTCACATCATTGATGCCGATGACTTGACCGTACCATCGTGAGGCATTCTTCAGCTCAATCATCCGCGCACCACCTCCACGGCGCGGATCTTGGCGCGCGCGAACAGGATGCCTAACAGACTTACTGCCCCGCCGAGCAGCAACATGATGCCGAGCGAGGGGGGATCGACCGTGAGGATTTCAGGTAAGCCCTCGTTGCGCCAGCTTACGATTGTTTGCGGCACGCCGTAGATGTTCTGAGCGATGCCCTCTATGAGTCCAGAGACATTCAGGTGTCGCAGGAGGATGCCCTCAGTGTCACGGCCCCCGGTGCTTATGCCCCACACTGCGGAGGAAACGATCGCACTCACAAAATAGAATCCGGCATAGACCGCGCCGGCCATTCTGGGCGTTTTCGACCATGCGGAGAAGCCCACCAGCAGGCTCGCATGAATGGCGGCAGACACCGCCGCGGCCCCGATTACCCGAAGCAACAGCCCAGGATCCTTCGAGAAGAACCCCTCTGCCGAATAGCTGACAAGGCAGTACAAGTAGAGCAGGACTGCTGGTGCGGCGGCGACGCCCGCGATTAGAAGGAAGACGCCCATCCACTTGCCCACCAGGTAGTCGACCTTAGTGATTGGTTTCGCGAGGTAGACGAGAAGCGCGTTTGCTTGATTATCTGCCGCGATAGAGCCGCTGCCCGCCATGATTGCGAGGACAAACAACAGAAAGCCCTGTTGGGTGAACGCAGTGTAGAACTGCCCGCCATACGTGGCTCCAAACACCATCGACATCACTGCGGAAGGGCCGCTCGGAAGTCCACCGCCATTGCCACTACCGGAACCGGGCATTCGTGAGGCGAAGAACATCTGTGCACCCATGATGACAAATGGAAACGCAGATAGGCTAACAAGTACCCAGAAGCCCTTTTTGAGCCGCGTGAGTCGGATGCTTGACTGGGCGATGATCCACCACCGCGCGCGGCGCACCTCGAGCACGCCGTCGTATCCGCGGTAGCTGAGGTCGGCGATGGGCGACGGAGATCCGCCCGCTGTGGGTATCTCTGCCACTAAGCTATCGCCTCCAAGAAGATGTCTTCAATCGAGCGCTGGGCGGGCATGAAGCCTCGAACCTGCGCTCCCGATTCCCTGGCGCACTCAAACAGCAGGCGAGCCGGGTCGAGAGTGTCGTCCGGCAGCGTGAGCCGAACTCCACTTGCAACCTCGCGCGATGCAATGCCTCCACGAGCAACCGCTGCAGCAATGAATGCCTCCGACGGCTCGCGAAGCTCCACGTCAACCTGCACGCCCTTCGTAACTCGCAGGTCCGCCACGCGCCCCTGCGTTATCACCTTTCCGGCTTTCATCACAATCACCGAATCGCAGGTTCGCTCAATGTCCGGGAGCAGGTGAGAGGAGACGAGCACGTTGACGCCCTTGCCGTGCGAGATGTCGCGGATGAGCGTGAGCATCTCGTCGCGCCCTGCTGGGTCGAGCCCATTCGTGGGTTCATCAAGAAAGAGGAGTGATGGTCCATGAACCAACGCCTGAGCCAGCTTGATGCGTTGACGCATGCCGGTGGAGTAGGTCTCCACGTTGCGGTAGCGCGCCTCGCCGAGGCCGCAGTATTCGAGCACCTCATGTGCTCGGCGGATACCTTCGCTCTTCGGCATGCCGGCCAGCTCGCCCGCATAGGCTACAAAGCTGACCGCGTTCATGCCGGGAATATGGCAGTCCTGCTCGGGCATCATGCCGATGCGCCGCCGAATCTCGAGTCCGCCCTTGGCCACATCATAGCCCAGCACCTCGCCGCTGCCCGCGGCAGGCTTCAGAAAGC
>VFKD01000398.1 GCA_009885735.1 bacterium | reverse complement strand
CGCCGGCGGAAAACCCTGCGCTCATCATCGGCTTCCTGCTGTGCCTTGCGACGGCGGTCTTTCTGATGGCCGGTTTCTTCATCGTAGAGCCTAACGGCAGCAAGGTGCTTATGTTATTCGGTACCTACAAGGGAACCGTGAAGACGAATGGCTGGTTCTGGACTATTCCGTTCATGGTTCGGCGCTCGGTTTCGCTGCGTGCCCGAACGCTGAACGGCGAACGGCTGAAGGTAAACGACCTGACAGGCAACCCGATAGAGATTGCCGTGATCATCGTATGGCACGTCAGCGACGCCTATAAAGCCTCGTTTGTGGTGGACAACTACGAGCAATACGTCTACCTCCAGAGCGAGACTGCGGTTCGGCACTTGGCGCAGGCCTATGCCTATGATGCAGAGGACGAGCACCTCAGCCTCCGCCGCAACACCGTGGAGGTCTCTGAACACCTGAAGCAGGAGCTCCAGGAGCGCCTTGAGCGAGCGGGCGTGGAGGTGGTGGACGCAAGAATTACCCACCTGGCATACGCATCTGAGATAGCCGGCGCCATGCTTCGGAGGCAGCAGGCCACCGCGGTTATTGCGGCCCGGAAGCTCATCGTCGAGGGAGCCGTTGGGATGGTTGAGATGGCGCTCAAGCGACTTGAGGAGAACAATGTCGTCGTCCTGGATGACGAGCGCAAGGCCGCGATGGTGTCGAATCTGCTGGTGGTGCTCTGCAGCGAGCAGGCCGCGTCCCCCGTGCTTAACACGGGAACGCTGTACCCATAGCAAATGCCGGCCAAGCGCGAGAAGAAGAGCTTCCTCCTTCGGATCGACCCAGATCTCTGGGCCGATCTGGAGGCACTCGCGTCCGCGGACCTGCGCAGCGTGAATGGGCAGGTCGAGTTTCTGCTGCGCGATGCCGTGCGGAGGCGCATAGGCGGGGTTCGGCGGTCGAGCGAGGACGATGTCAGGTCCAACAGTCCGATACCTCGAAGCGGAGCACCCTCAGATGAGCCTAGCGCATAGACAGGCACGCAATGTCCGGAGACTTCGTCCGGATTGAAAGGATGACTAGGATGGACTTGGAACCAAAGCTTGTCGTACTGCTCCTCGGAGTGCTAGAGGGCTTCGTGATGACTGCCGTGAGCAAGCCGCTCATCCGCAGGCGCACCAAGCGCAACATCTGGTACGGCTTCCGAGTGCCGAAGACGCTTGCGTCGGACGAAGTCTGGTACCCGGCAAATGCCTATGCAGGCAAGGAGCTCTATATCGCAGGCAGAGTCATCATTGCGGCGAGCTTCATGATGCTTCTGCTCGTGCCTCTTGCGCCTACCTCGATCATCGTCGGAGCCGTGACGGGCGTTACTTTCGTGGCGCTGACGCGGGCTCTGGTGCGGTCGTTCGTCTATCTGCGGAAGCTGTAGGCTTGATGGCAGTTAAGTGACGGAAGGGACTTTAGGGACTGGAGCGACCCCGAAGGGACTGGACCAGCATAGCTAGCCTGCACTGTTCAGGTTGCTGTTGTCAGCGTAAGAGTCTGTCAACCCGTCATTCCCGCATGTCGTTAGCGGGAACCCAGGCTTGCCCTCGTAGGTCCCTGCTCTCGGAGGAATGATGGCAGCTTGAGGGATAATGCATGAATAGATCGAGCTAAAGATACTCGCAGACGATCCCCTTGATCGCTTCGAGGCTGCCCCACTCCTCTCCGGCGCCGTCGAAGATGAGCGAATAGGGTCCATCGAAGCCTGCCGCCCTGCTCAGGTCCATGCAGCGGCGGAACTCGGGTTCGTCTATCACTCCGGGACGTGAGTACAGAGCCTTCGCGTG
>VFKD01000715.1 GCA_009885735.1 bacterium | reverse complement strand
GGTCACCTCTCACTCTCTTCTTTAAGTACTGCATGCCCCTAGCAAAGCGTCCTTTGGCAGTGGCCAACCGTTGAATTGGATCTCCCAAATACTTGTGCGCGAGCTTGTACTCGCGAGCTTGCACCAGGTCTGTGCCTGCAATAGCATAAGCTCTTTCGGCGAACTTAGAATTGGCGGAGTCAATCTGCTTAAAGAGAGCAACAGTGGCGGCGTTCTCGCCCAAAGAATCATTTATGGACTGCACATCATTGAAAAGTGTGAGGCTCGCCTCGCCTGCCAAAAGTCTGGCTGTCTTCTCGTCCCGTATGCTCCTGAGCTTCTCCAGAGCCTTGGGATACTTTTGTCCTAACTCGATCCAATCGCTCAGAGCAAATGAGAGCCGTACTCCGCGATAGGCAGGGTACTCTTCCAGAATGTGATCGTGAAACAAAACGTGTTTTGCCAACGCGCCAGCATAATCTCCTTCGTCGGCAAGGCGCGCAGCATCTTCCAATGACCGGCCAAGTTCCTTACGTTGGTCGGCTGTTAAGTCTCCCGCGTTGGCAGGAGGTAGTGCGTCCTTCTTGCCCTGGCAGGAAATCGTACAGAGCAAAGCCGCCAACAAAAACAAGCGCATCGCGGTCTCCCAATCTCCGTTCATCCCACAGTATGCGGCAAGCCCTGAACACTACGTGGTGCGGTAGTTTCGTGTATGCAGGGCTGACTTCCAGCGTGATGGCAATCATAGCAGGACTCGCAACGCACGTCAACCACTACGGCAGTTGGGTCGAATGCGGCCCGATGAAGAGGTCCCGCTATACCTGAACCACCCTCAATCCTGCCTGCGCGGCAGCGGCACACTGCCTCGCGTCTGTCGACACGAAGACGTCCACCTTCAGAGCCAGCGCGCTGCCGAGGTGAATTGCATCCATCCCGCGGAGCACGTTCATCTCAAGGGCGCCTATCGCGTGGCGGATTACCTCTGGAGTGAGATCGCATATTGCTGCATCCACGATATCGGCCATGAGCAATGCCTTGAGATGGCGGTACTGGTCCTGCGAAACTCGGTTCTCCCGCTGCAGGCGGCAGAAGGCAGAGATGACTTCAGCTAGAGCAATCCCGGAAAGGCAGAGCTCGGTTGCCTGGTCGCACCACGAGAGCACAATATCGGTGCCTGCTTCACGGACATACCGCTTGGCGAAGGCAGAGGAATCGAAGAAGACCCGCATCAGATTGTTGGTTCACGTTCTTCGAGAATGATCTCGCTTAGCGAACGACCATCTAGCACAAGCGGCGTCGCCCTCGTGCGTTTCCAGGATGGGAGGTCCGGAGTAAGCGGCACTATGTCGGCAATGGGCTTGCCGTTTCGCACTATCCGAACCGATTCACCCGCCTCAACGATGTCGAAAAACCGCTTGGCGTGATTGCGCAGCTCCGTGAAAGTGGCCTGTCGCATAACAACTCCTTTGTGTACATACTGATGTCCATAGTATTGTACACGACACGAGGCGATGAATCCAGCATTTGGAATCCCGTGCGGATGAGATTGCGAGCCGCTGCGGCTGGCGCCGAAGGGCTCTACTCCCCAT
>VFKD01000337.1 GCA_009885735.1 bacterium | reverse complement strand
GCTTACGCCGCTTTAAGGACGAGCGGTGTCGTGAACTGTAGGGGCGAGAGCATCCGCACGGAAAACCATTGTGGAAGTGCATGGGGTGGATGCGGATGCTTCGCCCGCATATTCTGGACGAAAGAAGGGCGAAGGTCAAAGGCACCTCACCCCCTCCCCTCTCCTCATAAGGGCCGAGGAGAGGGGAGCACGGCAGCGGTCCCTAACTCCCTCTCCCTAGCCTAATCTTGATTCAGTCCTTTTGCTCCCATAGCAATTATTGCAGGATAGTGAATGTCGCTGTAGAATTAGGCTTCAGGAGGACTGCGCTATGCCTGAGCCTTGGGCCTGTCATGAAGTTATGGGAGCTGTGTTGCCACACTCTGGGTACCGGTCGAACCTGTCGCGAATTGCCGAGGGACTCGCATCAAGCTGCGGTTCGTCGTATTCTGTTGGCTGCGGACCTGCAGGTCGTCAAGCAGCGCGGCGTCTTTTCCGACTCCCGAAGACGACGGTGAATGGATTGCTTACCGGACACTATGAACAGACCGCTGCTCGCTGCGCTTCGCACGAGTTGGTGCTCTGCGTTCAGGATACGACGACGCTCAACTTCAGCTCTCATAAGTCGAAGACCGGTTTGGGGCGAATTGGCTCCACTGACGCCTTGCGCGGTCTACTCGCTCATTCGGTCATGGCTGTTACCCCCGATGGTCTCCCGTTGGGGATGCTGCATGTGAAGCTGTGGGCGCGGGAGGACGGTCCGCAGACCCGCTCCCTTACGAAGCGGTATCGGTCAGCAGAGGAGAAGGAGAGTTTCAAGTGGATTGAGGGGCTTGAAGCGGTGGCTCGGGCGCTTCCTGCTCATCAACATGCGCTCTTGGTGCAGGACCGTGAAGCAGATATCTTCGATCTTCTTGCTGCCCCGCGACGGTCGCGGCTGCACCTGCTCATTCGTGCGTGCCAGTCTCGGCGGGTCGAGTTGGTTGATGCGGACGGGCAACCCCAGGGTGTTTACATGCGCCTAATGGCGGCAATTGAACGTACGCCGGTCTCCTCGACGATGGTAGTTACGGTACCGCGCAAGCCCGGACAGCCCGAGCGGGAGGCTCGGTTGAGCGTTCAGTATTGCGCGGTGAACATTCAACCTCCGGTTAGCGGTCTTACTCGCAAGTCGGACACTCCCCAGGCGGTCACACTTGTTCGTGCTCTTGAGGTTGAGCCACCGACCGGCGCCGAACCTATTCATTGGCTGCTTTTGACCACGATGCCGGTTGCAGACACGCAAGAGGCACAAAGAATGGTGGGTTACTATAAACAGCGATGGCAGATTGAGCGGCTGCACTACACGCTGAAGTCAGGCTGCAACGTGGAGCGACTTCAGATTGACAATGGCCACGCCTTGCGAAACGCACTCGGCGTGTACTTCATGGTTGCTTGGCGCATCATGTGGCTAACCCACATGGCGCGCGTCGCGCCCGACACGCCCGCCGAGGAGGTACTGCAAGCCGATGAATTGCACGTGCTGCGCGAGGCAGCGCCCAGGCCGGTCGAGACCGTGGAGGACGCCCTGCGCGAGATTGCCCGGCTAGTCGGCTATGAGCACTATGCGAACGCGCCTCCGCCAGGTGTCAAGCGGATATGGCAGGGACTACGATACTTGGAAGCCCTCACGTACGGATGGAACCTGGCACAACGAGCGCGAAACGTGAACCAAGATTAGCTCCCTAGCGAGGCACGAGCGGCGAGGGAGAGGGCTGGGGTGAGGGTCCGCCCTTCTCCGTGGCTCGGTGTCTCTGTGGTGACGTCGTTCGCCCTTGCCGTTCTCCGCGCTCTCCGCGCCTCCGCGTGAGAACTCCATTGCCCTTGCAGGAATCCCCCCGCCCGCACAGAAGCCTACTCAATGCCTCCCTCCACCAAACCTACCGCCCGCATCTGCCTCTTCGGCGATCCTAGGGTCTACGTCAACGGCTCCGAAACCCCAGGCATCCCCCCACCGCGCTTCTCCGCGGCCATGCTGCTGCGCCTCGCTCAGAAGCCGGGCAAGCCCATCACCCGCGACGAGATTGCCGATTTCCTCTGGCCGGACGAGGCCCTTGACGCGACGCGGCAGCGAGTTCGAGAGTACCTCTACCAGCTTCGCAAGGCGATCCCCAGTGGCAAAGAAATGGTGGCCACCGAGGGAGACACCATCTACCTCTCCCCGGAATTCGACATCACGGTAGACACGCTTGAGTTCGACAAGCTCCTGAAGCAGGCAGGCGAGACCGCGAACCTTGCTAGGAAAGCAGGACTGCTCTCCCAGGCCGACGCGCTCTACACTGCCCCGGTGGCGCCGGACCTGGACTGGCTGATGGTCACGGGACTGCGAACGCACTACGCAGACCATCACCTGGAGATTCTGCGCGCGCTCTCGCAGCTTGCCTCGGAGCACGACTTCGACTCAGCCATTGAATATGGCCTGCGCGCAGTGACGGCGGAGCCGCTCTGCGAGGGCGCCCAGGAGGAGCTGATCCGCCTCTATTTCCAGGCTGGCCGACCGGACGAGGCGCGCCGACAGTACCGTGAATTCGAGAACCTGCTGAGGCGAGAGCTGAACGAGGAACCGTCGCGCGAGATTACCGAGTTTGTTCGGCGCATCCCTGCAAATGGTACGCCTCACAGTCCCGTCGGGAGCCTCCGCGTTGCGCCGCTCCCTGCCCGGCGCGCCGCCCGCATCTATCGAGCCGTGGCGGCGCTCTCGCTGGTGGTGGCCCTGGTTGCCGTTGCCGCATCAACTCTTCGGAGTCGCCCTGCCCCTCCTCCGCCCTCTCCCGAGGAGCGAATGGCAATGGTGGTGCGGCTGGGAAAGCTTGCCGTGAAGGACGAGACCGCCAAGGAGGCCGAGCCTCGGCATCGCGAACAGTCAGAGCAGTGCATCGCACTGGGCGAGGAGGCGTTCAAGGGCTGGTACAACAAGTACGAGGACGACTGGATAAGTCGCCTCGCCAAGATAGACGCCGAGCTTCAGCAGAGCCTCAAGTGGCTCGCGGAAAACGACCCGCCCAAGGCCGTGCAGCTTGCGGGCACGCTGACACGCTATTGGCTCATTCATGGAGACATGGGACTTCAGCGCCACTGGCTAGCACTCGTGAAGAAGGCCGGTCCCGAGACTCCTATCCTCGTTCGGGCTCGCGCGCTCACTGGCCTCTCGCTCACCTATCTGTTTGGGTCCAAAGCGGAGTTACGCGAGGGCATACGGCTTGCGGGGCAGGCCTTGAATCTCTGCCGGGAGGCCAACGACCCCTGGGGACAGGCGCAGGCGCTACGGCACATGGGGCTGTTCGAGCGTGCCATTGGCCGCGACAAGGAGGCACTGAAGCACTACCGCATGGCGTTACAGCTCTACACTCAAGCGGGCAGCGAGTCGGGTCTGGCGCTGACATACCAGGTAATGACCGCGATTCCTCCTAAGCGCTCTCGCGGGATGGTGACCGATGCGCAATGGCTAGGTTGGGCACTCTCTGCCTCCAACTTATTCCGCAAGGTTGAAAACCCACGAGGAAGCACCGATGCCCAGGACTTGCTCAACGGTATCGCACGCACAGTATGCGCATCATCCGAGACTATTCCTGAACTGAGGTTGGTCGAGGTCGAGTGCCGCGCATGGCTCCGCATTGAGAAGGACCATAACGACCTGTCCAACCAACGAGAGCTATGGAAAACGCTAGCTACGGCCGGGCTTAAGCTCGGCGACAAGCATCTCATGGCGGAGGCGCTGCCGGCGTTGTGTGCTGCGAAAGACCCTCGAATGCCCGTCTCAGAGTATCTACGTCCTGCGGCGCAAATGGCTGGGGCCTATCAGAAACATCGGAAATGGAACCGGCACCCCGAGAATGTCCCGGCGTCCTTCAAGCCGACATTCGTCCATCGAGGTTTGTCGCGCGCCGAACAAGCTCACTGGATGGCGAATGTCGAGCTGGGTAAGAGAATGACCCTCGAACAGGCAGTGCGCGTCGCGATCGATTTCTAGATTCCAGGCTCCGGAGGAATGTCGGCACTGTGCCGACACTGACATTGATGGACCGGCATATGTGATTTGACGGCCAAACTACCTGCTCTATGACGGTTGCCCGCTAGAATGTCTCCAGTCAATGCCCCAATGGCATTGCAACTGCGCCGATGTGGGCGCACACACAGGAGACAAGCAATGACTCGACGTCCAGGCTCAATTAGCGCCCTCACCCGCATCTGTAATCTCACCGCCTTCCTAATATGTGTGGTCTCTCTCCTAGGCGGAGGAGCGCCGGCCGCTGGACAGGGGAGCGAATTCGAATTCAATGTGGACGGCGTACTTCCCAGCAGTCAGGGCGCTATTTACTATCTGGGAATAGGAGCCAGTGTGCCCGAGTCTTCTGTGTACTCAGTCAGCGGCGGGCTGTTACATCAGGCCACGCTCGGTACTGGCGCTGCAGCGTACTATGTCTCTCCGAAAGTCTTCGATCATCATCTGGACGCCGTACTTGAGTGGCGCTGCAAGGTCTCGCACGCTTCCGGCGACGCCGGGGTATATGTAGCTTTACATGATCCCGACCCGGCCAATTATCGTGCTTGGAACTTCTACCTTCTGGATGACCGGATTAAAGAGGAAGCGGCACCACATGCGTATGCCCTGTTGGATACGACCGATGCCTTCCATACCTACAAGCTCGTAATTCCTGCGGACAGCGACACGTATCAGTTGTACGTAGACGGCATCCTGAAGCTCACCGGCACAGCGGCGGTTGTTGGGGACACGACATACCCGTGGAGAGGACAGTTCATCTGGGGTGATGCAACGGGGGGAAACGATGGTAGCGTAGACTGGGACTATATCAAGCTCAGTCAATTGCCCTCCGACGGAACTAGCCCCACCACCGCCGCATCCCTCTCCGGGCCAGAGGGAACCAACGCCTGGTACACCGGAGACGTCACCGTCACGCTCACCTCCACGGACACAGACGTGGCGAACACCTACTACACCGTTGACGGTGGCGCGACACAGACCTATTCCATTCCGTTCACCGTCTCGGGAGACCTCGTTCATTCGGTCACCTACTGGAGCGTGGACACCAGCGGCAACGCCGAAGCGGCGAATCCGCTCACCATTCAGATCGACGGCACCGCGCCCACCGCGATCTTCGGTCCGCCGAGTCCCGCGCCGAACGGAGAAGGCTGGAACAATACGACGGTTGACCTGCCATTCACGCCTTCAGACGCACTTTCGGGCGTCCTCTCGTACTCTCCCGAGAGCCCGCTGACCTTCACCACCGAGGGCGCGGGGCAGACCCAGAGCGTCACCGTGACCGACACAGCCGGAAACGAGGCGACAATCGAGTCTCCAGAGGTGAATATCGACCTCACGGACCCATTCACACTTGCGTCGCTGCTGGGGCCAACAGGTAACCACGGCTGGTTCCGAGGTCCGGTTGCTATTGCCCTGGACGGTTCAGACAATTTGTCAGGACTTGCCACTACCAGCTATACACTCGATGGTGGCAGCACGACGACGTATGCCGGGGCATTTGCCGTATTCACAGACGGAACGCACGCCGTGACGCACTGGAGCACGGACGCTGCCGACAACGTCGAGGCCGCGAACGCGCTGCCCTTGTTCATCGACTCAGTTGCACCAACGCTTGCAGTAACGCTCAACAAGACCATCCTGCCCAAGAACAAGCTCCTGAAGCCAGTGATCGTCACAGCTTCGACGTCGGACGGGACCTCGGGCATCGATGTGACCTATGCTGTGTGGCAAGTCAAGGACAGCTACGGCACGTATCAGCCCTCGGGCACGTTTAACCTGGGCGGCGCAGGCGCCACCAAGACAGGCAGCAAGACCATCAACCTAGACACCACGCTGAACGTGGGCAGCACGCAGAGGGTCTATACCATCACCATTTATGTGATGGACATGGCCGGGAACCTGAAGAAGAAGGCTGTGACGGTTACGGTGAAGTAAGCCGAACGACGACGGGGGACCGGGGACCGGCAAGGTCAACGTCGACTGAAGCACAGAGACTCAGAGGAACAGAGAAGGGCAACGGCAAATGCTAGCCGTTGCCTTTCTCCGCGCTCTCCGCGCTCTCCGCGTGAGAATGTCCTTGACCTTCTCGGTGTCTCTGTGTCTCTAGCGCAGCGGGTGGTTCAACGCCTTGCCGTTGCCCCTCTCGACGCGAGTACACCGTCGTCCTGCAACGCTCAACAGCTACTGCTGGACCCTTCGACTCCGGTTCGATACGGCTGAACCGGGCTCAGGGTGACATTTGTTGGTGGCCGTTCATCTCCTCACAAGGGTCCTTCGACTCTGCCACGATACGGCTGTGGCAGGCTCAGGACGAGCGGGTGTGGCCTGGGACCGGGTACGGCGAAGGTCAACGGCGTCTGAACCGCGGAGGACGCAGAAGACGCAGAGAACGACAAGGGCAAGACCTTGCCGTTCCTTTGCGTTACTCCGTGTCCTTTGCGGTAGGTTGCCGTTGTAGGGGCGACAGCATCCGCACGGAAAGTCACCGTGCAAGCGCAACGGGTGTATGCGGATGCTTCGCCCGCGCATTCGGGACGAGAAAAGGTTGGATGCTTCGCCCGCACATTCGGGACGAGAGAAGAGCGAGGGTCGGTCGCTGACGCCAAACTGAAGAGCCGCGGATTGCTGGCCTACGCCCCGCACTCTTCCCGAATGAGGCCGCAGAGTGACTCCACGGTGGTCTCCACCAGCTCTGCGCTCGTGTCCTGCGCCATCACGCGAACCAGCGGCTCGGTTCCGGAGGCGCGCACGGAAAGCCATTCCGGCTTTCCAAAGCGCCCACGGGCGTGTACGATAGCCTCTTGAATCTGCGCTGAGTGTTCCCAAGACGCTCGGTCTTTCACCTTCACGTTTCGCAGAAGCTGCGGGTAGCTCACCACCTCGGAGGTTAGCTCCGAGAGCCGCTTTCCGGTCGACTTCATCTCAGCCAGCACTTGCAGGCCGGTAAGCATTCCGTCTCCCGTAGGAGAGAGCCGTGGAAAGAGGAGATGGCCGGACTGCTCGCCTCCGATGGCGGCCCCTTCGCGCTCCATGGCTTCCGCCACATAGCGGTCGCCCACGTTTGCGCGCACCAAGCGTATGCCATGCGCATCAAGTGCGAGCTCCAAGCCAACGTTGCTCATCACAGTGGCCACCACCACAGCGTTCGTCAGCTCGCCCCGGCGCTTCATCGCCACAGCGCAGACCAGCAGCATCCGGTCGCCGTCCACAATGCTGCCCATCTCGTCGCACATCATCACGCGGTCGCCGTCTCCATCGAAGGCAAGGCCGGCATGGGCTTCAGTCGCCTTAACGTAGATGCTCATCGCCTGTGGGTGGGTGGAGCCGCAGTCGAGGTTGATGTTCACCCCGTTCGGCTCCACAAACATCGGGTGTACCTCGGCCTTGTGATACGCAAAGAGCGTGGGAGCGATGACGCTCGTCGCGCCATTCGCGCAGTCGAGCACCAAGCTCAGTCCGTCCAGATCCTCGTCCAGCGCCGAGGCAAGAATTCCAAAGTAGTCGGACTTGAGGTGATTTGCGTCGACCGTGCGCCCGATGTCGCCGCCCGAGACGCGGTGGATGCCTGCCGCGCTGTCCATTGCTGCTTCGATCTGCTCTTCCTGCAGGTCGGTAAGCTTCTTGCCGTCGGCGCCAAAGAACTTGATGCCGTTGTCTGGAAACGGATTATGCGAAGCGGAGATCACGGCTCCGGCGGACGCAGATTCAGAGACGACCAGCCGCGATATCGCCGGAGTGGGCAGAATGCCCACGTTCAGCACGGTGCAGCCAGCCGAGGCAAGACCGGCGCTGAGCGCCGCCGTGAGCATGTCTCCGCTGATGCGAGTGTCTCGACCCACCAGCACCGTGCGCTCGCCCGTTCCTCCGGCCAGAACCGAGCCTGCCGCGAGGCCCAGCCGAAGAGCGAGTTCGGGGGTTAGCTCAGTATTTGCAGCTCCTCGGATACCGTCCGTGCCAAAGTGCGGTGAGAATGCGCTCATCCTTGGGCTCGTACCTTCACCATCGCGGGCCGCAGCACGCGGTCGTGCATTGTGTAGCCGGCCTGAAGCTCCTCCACCACGGTGTTCTCGGGCTCGTCACCCTCTTCTACCCGAACCACGGCCTCGTGATAGGTGGGGTCGAACTCCTTGCCAAGCGCCTCAATGGGCTTCACTCCCTGCTTAACTAGGAGCTCCTGCAGCTGACGAAGGGTGAGCGAAACGCCTCCCACAAGCGATTCGTAGGTCTGGTTCTGCTCGGCGGCGGCAAGCGCACGCTGAAAGTTATCTAGGATTGGCAGCAGGCCGACGATCAGCTCGCGCGAGGCGTATTGACGGAATTCGCGCATCTGTTCCTCGTTGCGGCGACGAAAGTTCTGAAAGTCTGCCAGAGTGCGAAGGTACTGGTTCTTGTGCCCTTCCATCTCCACGATGGCGGCGTCGAGTCTCGCCTGGAGATCGTGGGCTGCCGGATCTATTTGAACCTCCACCATTTCTTCGTGCGACCCATCGGCGGCGCAATCCTCATCTGGAGCCGGACCCGCGTCATACTCGGCGCGCTCCTCCTCGGAGACCGGCACGCGCTCCACGGGCACGCCATAGGCGATCTCAACCTCTCGCTGCTTACGCGACATGCTGCAACTCCCTTTCAATTCTCACAACCAAAAAGGGCGCCCGGGGTGAGCGCGCTGCTGCGCTCCCGAACACCCTGCTAACGCTTGTCTCGCAAACGCCAGAGTGCATTCTCGCGTAGAGACGGTGCGGCTCAGAGAAGGTCAAGCGCCAAGGAGATTCTGTTGTTCTCCGCGCGTCCGCGAGAGGCAACTTCCAATCTCGGCGTGCCGTTCCTCTGCGTTTCTCTGCGCCCTCTGCGGAGCATACCGACTGCCAGCGCTTGCTACTCGATACACACCCGCGTCAGCATCGTGGAGAGGCTGCTGGCCATGAGTCCAACTGCGGCCATCGTGCGCCCATAGGGCATGCGCGTGGGTCCAATCACCCCGATGAAGCCCATCGAGCGCGGGCCAACAAAGTAGCGCGACGAGACCAAGCTGCACTCTTGCATCTCGGCCACACTCGACTCACACCCGATCGTCACGGTGACGTCGTTACCGTTAAGCGCCTGAGTGAACGCCTGAAGGAGCGAACTGCGACGTTCAAGGACAAGAAGGAGCTGCTCTATGCGCAGCACATCCTGAAACTCGCGCTGGCGCATGATGTGGCTCGTGCCCTCGAGGAAGAGTCGATCCTCCGAAAGGTCCCTTGCCGCTGCGACCAGGGCCGCATGCGAGCGCAGAATGAGCGTCTGGTCGCCCGCTAGCTCGGCCGGCGCCACGGCTAGGGCCGTGCTGGGAAGCACATTAATCTCAAGACCACTGAAGCAGGCGTTCATATAGTTCGTAGCCTGATTGAGCGTCACGTCGCTGGGCGCCAGTTCTACCTCGATGAGCCGGTGCTCCACATGGCCCGAGGAGAGGAGCATCACCAGCAGAACGTGCCTGGGACCGGCAGGCGCCAAATAGAGCCTGCGCAGAAGCGTGGCGGTGGAGACGGGCGGCGAGGCAACCGACGGAAGCTGAGTCATGTCCGAGAGCATTCTGCAGGTGCTCTGCACCATCTCGTCCACTGCGGTCGAGGCAGAGTTCTGATCGATCTGCAGAGGGCCGGCCTGGTCGGACGAGACAGAGTACGGCGCAAGCAGCTTGTCTACAAAGTACCGGTAGCCGCGATCAGACGGGATTCGCCCAGACGACGTGTGCGGTTTCACCAGGTAGCCGTGCTCGGACATCTCGGCCATCTCGCTTCTCAGAGTGGCGGACTTGCAGCCGAAGTCGTAGTGCGCGACGAGCCATTCCGAGCCCACGGGCTCGGCAGACTCGACGTACTCGTTCACCACGGCTTCCAGGATGCGCCCCTTGCGGGTGTCCAGTGTCACGTAAGGTTCCCTCCGGCCCGACGGCAGCGTTCGCTAGATTCTTGGCATGTGCGACGATGCTGCCTAGGCTAGAGTATAGGCAAGCATGCCTAGCTTTGTCAACCCGAGGGAGCGGCAAGTGGGCAGTGGGCAGCCCAGTCTACGCAGTCCACGATGCAACAGTGGCTCGGCCTAATTGAGATCGTCGAGCCCAAGCGCGAACTCAAGTGCATCGCGAATCTCGCTCATGCGCACGCTTGACAGCCGCGTAACAAGTGATCCCAGGCGCTCTTTCTGAACTGTCTGGATGTTGTCCATGTTTGCGGCACAGTCTGCGGGCATACCGTCAGCTTGCGAAAGCCTGACTTCTGTAGCGATGCCTCGAACCGTGGAAGTTATGGGTGCAATGGTAACTCCAGTTAGGTAATGCAGGGCTGAATTTCGGGTCAGAATGACTACCGGCCGTCGCTTGTCTGGCGTGCGGAACGTGTACCAGTACACATCCCCCTGATTCATAGCTCGCCCCAGTGCTGCTCTTCCTGCCATACCGCCAATTCATCTTTAGTTGCTGGCTGCTTGGCGTACGCATCCCTGTGCTGCCGCTCGAGTGTTTGGGCTCTGCGGCGCCGGATCAGGTCGTCGACTGCTCGGCGTATGAACGCAGACCTCGTCGTCTGTTCCTCACTGGCTGCTTGGTCCAGTTGCGCAAGGAGCGGCTCGTCGATGGTCATCTGAATCGTCTTCAATGTGTAGTCTCCTGTGGAGTGGCAGCTACAGTATAATCCACATTTCTATCCGTGTCCAAACTCATCCACAGCACAGTCTTACTGTGGCTGGGTGGACTGACTCACTCCCCCGGCCACCACTTCGGTGCGGGGCGAACGATGAAAATCCCATCCTGCACCCGGTACGTGTTGTTTCCGCTCTTGAGAATGGCCCTCAGTGCAAACCATAGGCTCGCGGCGTCAACACTACACTTAACGTCGTCCTCCATCCGTCCGGACAAGACAAATCTGCGATCGGCTGCAATCATCAGCGCACAGACCGCCTGCGGTACGGTCTTCCCAGAAAGGGCCATGTTTATGCACTTGTAGTCAGCACTCACCGCCTTGCCCATGCCGGCGTCCCTGCACACCAGGATGCCACCAACCACCTGCACGACTCTACGGTTGGTTCCTGACCTCGGCGGAGACAGTCTCGCTATTGCCTGGTCCGGTGTCATCGTGGTCGGCAATGGAGAATCGGAAAACCTCGATGAGGGATCGAAAACATGGATGATGTCGAATCCCGCGTCGTGGAGACGTGAAGTGATCGCACGACGGTCGGACGGAGTTTCGTCAAAGCTCACGGTGTCGAGGTAGATGTCAATGCCCGCTGAAGTGCGCTTCCATTGCCATGAACTGGGTTCCACCGGTCCCAGCAGCCCACCCAATGCTGTCTCAAGCGAAGCGTTCCGCAGATCGTACGACACCATTACACTGGGAGCATAGAGGGCGGTCAGCCCCTTGAGATTGACCCGTACTTTGTGCAGATTCGCAAGCGAGTCAAGGGCCGACTTAAGAGTGGTCGTTCGAACCTCGGCAGCCTTGGCGCTCACGGGCGCACTCGATGGCAGTACTCCAGCAGAGATTGTCGCCAATATGATCAGAAGAGCGCGGTTCCCAGCTACACGTTTCAATCGGCCCATGGATGAACTCCTGTTCCTTTCGCGTTGTGCATGAGCTCGTGTGTATGTCGACAGCGACGTGACCTCAGCGCTACGATCTTGCCTGCCCTTTCTGATATTCGTTGAGCCGTCGCGCAAGCTCCTCCTCTGAGACCTCCTCCACTCGAGTGGCCAGCCACCACGTGATGCCGCACGGGTCTCGCACTCCCGCGGTTCGGTCGCCATAGAACTCGTCCTTCGGCTCGGTGACAGACTCGAGGCCGGCGTCGAGAGCGCGCTTGTAGGCGGCGTCCACGTCAGGCACGTAGAGGTGAAGCCAGCCCGGCAGGGCCGGCCAGTTCGGCTGGGCGCTGCTCAGCATCAAAATCGAGTCTCCAATTCTGATCTTCGCGTGCATTACGCCGCCGGTTGGAGTTGGCATTCGCATTACCTCTACTGCGCCAAAGGCCCGCACTGCCATGTCGATGAACGCCGAGGCGTCCTCTACGAACAGATAGGGCGTTATGGTGTGATAACCGTCTGGAATCGGGCTTACGGACATATCTTCTCTCCACGCGCAGGGTCTTTCTCCTTCTGATACGTCACTATGCGCAGGAACTCCTACCAGTCGGCAGAAGCACACCCATCAGCCCCCAGAGCCACGTATGATAGTATGCGCACGCTGTGCCGTCATTTCTGCGAAAGCAGAGACCCACGAGTGCGAGCCTGGGTTCCCGCTAACGACATGCGGGAATGACGGGTTGACAGACTGTGACGCTTTCACGAGCAACGTGAATAGTACAGGTTCGGGCAGGTCGAACTTCGAAACGAGTGAATTGCGGGCAGGAACCGTACCCCTCCACGACCAAAGTGAGAGTACGGGTTGCGAGCAAAGGCACGGGTTGACCACTGGCCCTGAATCTCGACGAAACCTGCTTCCCAAGGAAGGAAGGCTGCATGATGCTGCCACTATTGACACTCTTTGCGGTCTTCACCGCCCCGGTTACGCAGGCTTCCACGCCAACGCGCGCCCACGCAGTGGGCGAGGAGGCTTCGCCGCGAAAGCCCAAGCAATTGACCATTGGCGCGAAAGTGCCGGACTTCTCCATCACGGACTTGAAGGGACGAGCCCGCAAGCTGAGCGAGCTACGGAAGGAGAGCAAGTCCGGCATCGTGAGCCTGACCTTCTGGTGCTCCTTCTGTCATAGCTGCCGGGACATGGAGACCAGGCTGGATGAGGTGTCCAGGGAGTGGAAAGGCAAGGCATGGGTGGCAGCAATAGACTCAAGCGCCGGAGAAACCACCGAGAAGGTAGATAGCTTTGCGAAGTCCAAAGGGCTTACCGTTCCAATCCTTATGGATGCCACAGGAAAAGTGGCGGACCTCTTCGGTGTCAAGGTAACTACCACCACAGTTGTGATTGACCGAGCAGGGATTTTACGGTACCGAGGCCAGTTCGCAGACGGGAAGAAGGCGCATGCGGAAGAGGCGCTCACCGCGCTTCTCGCAGGAAAACCCGTCGCCTTAGCGGAGACATCTCACAAGGGGTGAGATATCCCGCGCAAGTAACTCCCGTGTGGAGTTCCAACCATATCCGACAGATTGACACCGCACTGTCGGCAAACAGACAACGTGTAACCTATCTACATTTAGCGCATTTGCTGTCATGAGTCCTTCAAGGAGTCAAGTGATAAAATCCAGTTCATCAAGGCCCAAACGCATCCTCGCCGTGGGCGCTCACCCGGACGACATCGAGATTCTCGCGGCAGGAACGCTCGCGCGCTGCCGCGCGCGTGGCGACGAGGTCGTCATCTGCGTGGCAACCAACGGCAACATGGGCAGCATGCACACTGCCCCTGAAGAGCTCGCTCGCATTCGCGAGTCGGAGGCGCGGGCGTCCGCGGCGATCATCGGCGCTGAGCTTGTCTGGCTGGGATACCCGGACGAGTTCCTCTATCACGACCACGAGACTCGGATGCGGTTCATTGAGATGGTCCGAGCGGCCAGGCCCGACGTCATACTCACGCATGCCCCGAACGACTATCACATGGATCATCGTATCGTGAGCGAGCTCGTCTTTGTCAGCTCGTTCATCGGCGCGGTACCGAACGTTAAGTCTCCTAGTCCGGTACACGCCTGCATCGCGCCCATCTACTACCTGGACACGCTCGCCGGAGTCGACTTTCTGCCCACCGAATACGTCGACATTACGGACACTCTGGATACGAAACTCGAGATGCTCTCGTGCCACAAGAGCCAACTCGAGTGGCTTGGCGACTATAATGGAATCGACATTGTGGAGTTCACGCAAACGGTGGCCCGATTTCGGGGCCTGCAGAGCGGCGTGAAGTACGCAGAGGGCTTCCGCAAGGCGGACGCTTGGCCACGAAACGTGACGGAGAGACTGCTGCCGTGACACACCTGCTAAACGGAACGATGGCGGCCCGTCGTACGAGTTGCGGTGTGGTCCTTCGTTCCCGCTAACTTCATGCGGGAATGACGTGCCACGGTACGGTCCTTCGACTGCGGCTCGATACGGCTGAGCCGCGCTCAGGATGAGCGGGTTGGCAGGCTCAGGATGAGCGAAATAGCCTCGGACAGGGTGGCGGATACTCGGCCAAAGCGCGCTCAGGGTGAGCGGGCGGGTGCGCGATGGGCGGGGATTTAGACGAAATGGTTTCCTGTCACGATTGTCGAAGAAATGTACGGAGGTGCAACTTGAAGACACGGTGGACAACTCTCATTTCGCTCGTCGTTGCGACTGCTGCTTTGGCTCCAGTGGCTCGCGCCGAGGATGGCGACTGGGACCTCATTGGCAGGCATGTGCTGAGGCTCTCGGCCACGGTGGGCGGCAAAACACCGCAGCAGCGCACGGCCAAGCTGGATGAGCGGCTCAATGAAGTGCTGAGCCTCTCGGACACACCTTTGCGCCCCGAAGACATCGTCATCAAGATGATGAACGGCTCGCCAAGCGTGGTGGCAAAGGGAATCCTCCTGGTCACGGCCACAGCAAAGGACGCCGAGCTTCAGGGCACCACGGCAGAGAAGCTGTCGCAGATGTGGCTATCAAGCATCCGCAAGACCATACCGCAAATGAGTCCACGAGTAAACCTGTCCGGCGCATGATTCTCACCCTGCGCTTTCCGCTTCGGAGCATCTGCGCTGCCGCGGGGCTAGCCCTCGCGTCGTCACATGCGCTCGCCCTGGAGGTGGTCTACCGCCTGAAGCCGATCCCAAAGACCGCGACTGCTGCCGGAACCACCGAGATGCGCATTACGCTCACGGACCTTCCAGCGGAAGGACCGATCCGACTCCAGATGCCTGCCTGGTCTCCTGGCGACTACAGCATCCAGAACCACGCGCAGTACGTTTCCGCGTTCACTGCGGAAGACGAAGCGGGTTCGGCAATAGTGGTCGCCCACCCGGACGCGAACACCTGGCTGTTTACACCCGGTTCGGCAAAGTCTGTAGTGGTGACCTACGCTCTGGCAAACAGCCCACCCGGCAATTTCAGCGAGAACGTTCGCGTGGACGAGAAGTGGGCGTTCTACAATGGCCCCGCCACGTATCTGTATGTGGTTGGATTCAAGGACACGCCTGCAAAGCTTGAGATCGAGCCACCTGTGGGCTGGCCGAAGGTCGTGTCCGCCCTGGACACCGTGGTCGCAACGCCGCCGACGGTGGCATTCAAGGCGCCGGACTACGACACCTTGGCCGACACTCCCCTCGTAGTGGGCGACGCTGAAACGAGAACGTTTCTCGTAGACGGCAAGTCGCATATTATCGCCTTCTTCCACGACCATGCGGGCTCGGATTACGGCGCCTATACCGCAACCTTCAAGTCGTTTATCGAGCAGCACAGGAAGGTGATGGGTCCGCTGCCCTATTCTCGCTACGTCTTCTACATCGATGTGAACGGTCCAGGCGGGGCGCTCGAGCACCTGAATGGAACGAGACTGGGTCTTGGCAAGAACCAGTCCGCAAAGGCTGCGGCAAGCATGGCGTCGCACGAGTTCTTTCACCTCTGGAACGTAAAACGGCTTCGGCCTGCGGTCTTGGGGCCATTCGACTATGTGAAACCTCCCTCCACCGCGAATCTCTGGTTTTGCGAGGGAGTCACCAGCTACTATGGAGACCTCGCGCTGGTGCGGGCCAAGATTTCCTCGCCACGCGATTATGTGGCGGGCCTCTCCCAGAAGATCACAAGGCTCCAACGCACTCCGGCCCGTGAAACTATCACGCTCGACGAGAGCAGCCGCAAGGTGTTCCAAGCTCGAGGAAGCAGCGGATTCGGTGGGCTGGACTACTACCTGAAGGGCGAACTGGTGGGCCTGTGCCTCGACCTCAAGATACGCGGGCTCACTCGTGGAAGTGCAACCCTGGACCACGTGATGCGCTACATGCTTGAGAAGTATGGCCTGCCCAAGTCGGGCTTCCCCGAGGATGCGATACGGGAGGCATGCATCGCCATAGGCGGCGATTCGATGGGAGCGGAATACGACATCATGTGCCGAACCACCGACGAGCTTCCCTACGAGGAGTGCCTTGCTGCTGTCGGCCTAATACTTCGCGAGCCGTCTCGAGGCCGCTTCGAAATTGTTGAGAACCCTATGGCGAACTCCCTTGCCATCGCGGTGCGCGAGCACTGGCTAAGCCTCAATGAAGACGAGGACGACTAGAAGGCTCTCCTCGTTCGGCACGGCAAAGGGCAGGCAGGGCAAAGGGCAGGAACGGCAAGGGCAGGAACAGCAAGTGCAGGAACGGCAAAGGGCAGGAATGGCAAGGGCAGGCACGGGGGCCTGCTCCTACAATGCGCGGAAGCGTTCGGGCAACCGTAGGGGCAAACCCCCTGTGGTTGCCCACATATCATCTACAGTATCGCGCGTATATACGCCCGACTGCGCTCATCAAGCGCCGAGACGGACGTGATCTCGAAGCGGTTGCCGTCCACGTCAATCAGCAGCAAGTGGTCGTCCGAGAACCACAGCGCGTTCTCCTGTAGGCTCTGCGTCACGAAGTCTCGCTCGCCCCGCTCGGTGGTGACGCTCCAATAGGTCGCGCCAAACTCCTGCTTTGCATGAAGAATTGCGGACACTGTGGAGGTGAGGTAGCGCTGCCGAAGTTCATACTCCACTGCCGCGCGAGACTCCGCCGGGAGGCACTCCGCATCCGGCAGAGTCACGATCTCCTCGCCCTTGCCGTCCAGCAAAACCAGGAACTTGCGCGGTCGCGAAAGCGGCGCGGCCCACGCGGGCTTCACCGTATGGTAGCTCTTCTCGTCACCCACGGTGAGCCGCAGGCGGTCCTTTGGCGAATGAAACAACTTCAGATCTTCCGGCTGCATCCTTCTCCTACCTCTCTGCTTTGGGCACGGCTTTCCACCGCTCGTAGATGTCGGCAATCACATCGTCTATCGACGCCCTGTGCGTCTCGACGTCCACCAAGCGCCCCTGACGAGACGCCTCCAGCATCAGGTCCGCAACCGGCGTTTGCGCCGCGTCAAATCGAAACTCGTGACGGCATCCGTTTGAACTCATCCACTCGATTCCGTGAAGCGCTGGCGCCTGCTCGCTGGCTGTTTCCAGCAGCAAGCGCCTCGTGTCTCCAAACTCTGTTCGGAGCCGGTCAAACGAACCGTCGAACGCGATTCGCCCTTTATCGATCATCACTATCCGTCCCGCAAGCTGCTCGAGCTCCGCCATGTCGTGGCTCGTGATAATCACGGTTAAGGCACGCTCGCGGTTCCAGTCTTTGATGAACGCGAGAACGTCGCGTTTCGCGAGCACGTCCAGCCCGAGCGTCGGCTCGTCCAGAAAGAGCAGATCGGGCTCGGCCACCAGGGCGAGCGCGAGGTCCGCCCTCATTCGCTGCCCCAGACTCAGTTCGCGAACGACGCTGTTCCAGAAGTCGCCCAGACCCAACAGAGCCTTGAGCTCGGCCAATGTCCGCACGTACCGAGCGCGAGGGATGTCCCATACCACTCGCTTCCACTCGAAGCTTGCAGCCACCGGATGGTCTGCCCAGAGCTCTGTGCGCTGGCCAAAGACAACTGCGGTCCGCGCCATGCACTGCGTTCGGTGGGTCAGAGGGTCCAGCCCAAGCACGCGAACGGTTCCCGAATCCGGAGCGAGCATGCCCGAGAGCATCTTGATGGTGGTGCTCTTGCCCGCTCCGTTCGGGCCGGCATAGGCCACTATCTCGCCGATCTCCGCTCGAAAACTGACGTCCGTGAGCGCCTCGACCACCCGGAACTTGGGCCGCAGAAGGTTTCTCACAACGTCTCGTACCCGCTCTGAAGGCTGCCTCTGGCGAAATCGCTTCGAAGCGCCTACAAGCTCAACTGCGATGTCCCCATCCGTCATAGCGGCGTGATCCTACCTCTCGGTACTTTCGCATTCCCAGCCCAAACAGGCTCGCTGCGATAAATAGTGCAGCCATCGCCGCCCACACCGCGCCCCATTGCGAGGCTCCGGTCCTCATTCCCAGCAGCGCAGAAGCCGGGTACCAACCAATGAACGCTACGGGAACGGCCGTACTCAACACCCCGATCAATCCTGTGCCCACGCCGTCCAGAGGAAACACGCGCAGTCCGCGCATCAGCCCCATTGCCGACGAGCTGATCTCCTCGGCGCCCCTGGGAGACCAGAATGCAAGCGAGGCCCACGCGAATGAGAAGCTCATGATCACGGCTGCGGAAGCAGCGATGTTGGCTGCAAACAGCCCAAACCATCTGAGGTCAACAGGCAGTCCAAGCTGACTCTGCGCGGCGGCAAGCATAGCGGCTCCCGCTATGAACGTGCCGGAACCGCTGAACGGCAGAAACCCCTCGGTGAGCAGCGCCATCCAGACCGGCTGCGGCTGAACCAGCACATGGTCCATCTGCCCGCGGCCCACCCGACGGCTAATGTGGCTCACATTCATACCGAACATCATGTCCACCACTCCGGCCACCATCGTGGAGTAGGCCGCCATGAAGAGAATCTGAGGCTCGCTCCAATTCCCTATCCCCGAGAAGCGGTGCGAAATGAGCAGCGTCGCCACAATCCCCGAAACCTGAAGCAGCGTATCTGTCAGAATCCAGCCTGCAGCCATTCGCCCATTTCGAGTGAGCCACAAGAGGTCGAGACTGCCATGCAGCCATAGAAGCCTCACAACTCGAACAGGAGTCTGGAACGCTCGCTTAACCACCGAAGCAGACCATTCGCTCGCGGCTCTTCGACCACGCCATGACGGTTAGGCTCCAGAGCACCACTATCCAGCCGGCTTGAAGAATAAGCAGCCTCCCTGCGTCGGGCGCGCCGGCGTAGATCCGCAATGGCGCGGACGCCATCGACGCGAACGGCAGCCATTCCAGAACTCTCCCAATGCCCCATGGCATGAGCGCGAGAGGGACGAGAGCGCCGGACAACACCACGGAAAGGGCGTCGCGCGCCTGACACACCACGCTCGGATGAAGCTCGAACCATACGGCACCTGCCGCAGTGAGAAACTCGATTGCCAACCCAACTCCCACGGCCAGGACCAGACTGAGCACAAACAACGCCCCGGTTGACGCGGACACCGGACCAATCTGAATGCCCATCAAGGGGCCCGCGCACAGCAGGGGCACAGAGAAAAACAGGAGTCCAACTGCCCACCTGCCGGACGCCTCGGCCACAAACTGCGCGAGCACTCCCATGGGCCGCACGTAGCGCGTGGTGATGGAGCCGCTCCAGAACGAGGACTCAATCCAAGTCTTGCACGCCAGCAGTTCGCCGAACGCCTCGCTCAGCAGGGCATAGGTGAGCACCTGCGCCAGAGACATTCCGCCAGCCTCGCTTCTTGAGGCGAACACAAGCCGCCAGAGCGACAGCCACACCAGCACGCGGAGGAGGCGCAACGCAAAGTCAGCAAGGAAAAGCGGCCCCTCGCCCACCAGCCCAGTGCCGCCCATCCATGCCGAAGCCGCAAACTGGCGGATCCGCAGAAGCAGCGCTTGCCCAAACGGCCGTGGAGCGGCTAGAAGTCCTCGTTCATCCACATCGGTGGTCCATTAAGGAGCGCAGCCAGAGCCTCGTATCCCTTCTCACACTCAACCTGAAGCCTGCCCGAAGCGCGAACTTCTGCAGTGGTTGGCGTGCCGAAGTAGGCCTGACTAAGGCCGCCTATATCGGTCGACACATCCGCTGCGCCGGTGCATGAATCCACACGCACTTGACCAGCTTCAAACTCAATGGCCCAAACACCGTCGTTCCAGGGCGCGCAAGTGTCTGCCACGCGCAGGCGCAGTTCTCCGCGCGCGTCTGGACACGGTCTCCACGCGGTGAGCGCGGCCTTTACATCAACGACCCGCCCCATGCACTTCGGACCCAGCTTCGCAGAGATGTCCCAATCCACTAGGTGGCTGAACAATGCGTCGTTGCCTGCCGCTCGCCAACCGAACTGCTGAGTGTTCATGTTGAGCCTGCGCAGAAAGCCAAGGAGTGCGCCCCAGGCCGCAGGCGTGTTCGCAACAAACTCCCGCAGGAATATCTCATCGCCGGAACCGCCGCGATAGACCAAGTAGCCCTCCGCGCCAGTCTTGCCGTCATACTGGAAACGGTAGGTGTGCCGATCCTCCTTGTCGTCCATGATGGCAGCCCACTGGTCGTCCGACCGAACAAACATGCCCCGAAGCCGCTTCGAGAACCGCGTATACGCTTGGCGGACGCCGTCCAGATCATCGGGTTCGATGGCGCGAACCTCGTCCGCCTCTGGATGAGGCTTCAGGACGCGACTTGGAACTCCGTAGCGTCTCTCCATGCCCACCCATTCATAGCCAAGCGTGCGGTAGTAGTCCCAACTGAAGGGGAACAAGGTCGAGATGTACTGGCCGGAATCGCGCATAAGCTCGAGCGCGTGCTTCATGCCTGCCGTTGCGTAGCCACGCCCCCTTCGGTCGGGAGCGCAAGTCACACCCGCGATGCCGCCAATGGGCGCAACCACCTTGTCGCCAAGATAACAATGATAGTGCTGCACTACCACTCGGGCCTGCAGGCCACCCTCATCGAAAATGCCGAAGGCGTCGTGAGGATGGGATTTCCTGGCCGCAGCCCGACTGAGATCTCGCTCGCCGTAGGCGAATGCCTGACGGCCCAGGTACGCCGACCTCTCCTCGTCCTCAGGACCCAAAGGTCTTATCTCCATCAAGTGCTCCTCGTTCATGTTTGTAGACACTGCCGGCCACGCTCGTGGTCGGCACTGCCGGTTTATCGGATCGGGCGCACTCGAACCAGCCCGCGAAACTCAGGCTCGTCCACCTCGCACGCTAGGTCGCCCAGAAGGCGCGAAAGCGCCATCAGTTGATCCGCCGCTCCACTTGCCTCTTCATCGTAGACACGAACCAGAAGGCCCGTATCAATGTCCCGATAGATGCCGGGACTCAGCTCCGTTCCAAGGCTGAACGGAGGTCTGTCTAGGGTTTGAATCATCGTTTTTTCCTCCGTGTTGAGTCTGGATTTCACGCCAAGCCCGGGCCGCGAATTGGAAAGAGGACGCGGCAAGCAGCGTCCCTACGACGGGAGGCCTAGCCCGTTATATTCACCAAGGTGCCTGCACTCCTCCGTCAATCCTGTGGAAGCAGGAATCCAGAAGAGCGAGACTGGGTTCCCGCTAACGACATGCGGGAATGACGTCTTGAAAGACGGTAACACTTTCCCGAGCAATGTGAATGATGTTGGCTATCCCGCCACCCCGATCGTCTCGTTGATGTGCGCCTGCGTCTCCACCAAACTGCAGAAGACGCCGCCCTTCTTCGACATCAGCTCCGCGTGCGTGCCCATCTCCACAATTTCGCCCTTGTCCAGCACCACCAGCTTCGTCGCGTTTCTGAGCGTGCTCAGCCGATGCGCAATGGCGAAGGTAGTACGTCCCGATACCAGGCGGCCAATCGCCTCCTGAATCTGCATCTCGGTCTCTACGTCCACCGAGGAGGTTGCCTCGTCCAAGATGAGAATGCGCGGATTGTGCAGAATGGCCCGCGCAATCGATATTCTCTGTCGCTCGCCTCCCGAGAGTTTTGCGCCGCGCTCACCCGCCACTGTGTCATACCCATCCGGCTTATTCACCACAAAGCTGTGAGCATTCGCCGCCCTGCCAGCCGCAATAATCTCCTCGAATGTCGCCCCGGGCTTGCCGTAGGCGATGTTCTCGGCAATGGTGCCGTTGAAAAGAAACGGCTCCTGCAGTACAATCCCAATCTGCCGCCGCATGTCCTGCAGCGACAGATCGCGATAGTCCACGCCGTCCACCTTGATCGACCCAGCATCCGGCTCGTAGAACCGGCACAGCAGATTGATCGTGGTCGACTTTCCCGCGCCGGACTTTCCCACGAGGCCGATCATCTCGCCCGGCTTCGCAGTGAACGTCATCCCCTTGATCACTGGGTTCGACTTGTCGTAGCCAAAGCGAACGTTGTCGAACTCGACCTCGCCATCGATCTGGGGCTTCGCGCCAGCACGGTTATACGCCTCAGGCTCTGTGTCCATCACCTCAAAGATGCGCTCGGCGCCCGCCATGGCACGGCTGAACCAGTTGTTTAGCTGGCCAAACCACTGCAGCGGGCCATAGACCAGCATCAGGTACGAATTGACCTTCACAAAGTCGCCCATCGTCATCTGGTTTGCATAGACCATATAGCCGCCTACGGTCCAGTTGATAAGTGCGCCGAGTGAGGTGAAGAGTGTCATCGCGCCGAAGACGGTGAACCACTTGGTGTCTGCCTGAACTCCCGCATCGCGAAGCTCATGATTTCGCCGCCGGAACTTCTCGTTCTCGTGGTCTTCTTGTGCAAATGCCTTCACGACGCGAATGCCGCTGAGCGACTCATTGAGGTGCATATGGAACCGAGCCCACTTCTGCCCAACCCGATGAAACATCTGAGACATCGGCTTCCAGAAGAGAGCGCTAATCGCCACAACGACCGGCATGGGCGCGAGCACCCAGAGGGCAAGGGTCCAGTTCGTAAGGAACAGGAAGATCATAATGCCCACGACCAACAGGCCATTCGACACCACGTAGGGCAGCCCATCTACCAGAAAGCCCCAAACCCTGTCTGTGTCCTGCGTGACTCGGCTGGTGATGGCGCCCACCTGCTTCTTGTCGAAATAGGTAAGCTGCAGAAACTCGATGGCACGATAGACACTTGCGCGAAGATCCGCTGAAATGCTGCCGGCCAGAAATGATATGAGCCGGCCCATCATTATCTGCAGCACGGTGGCAGCCACCACCACTCCCAGCCATACGCCCATCATCTGGAACAGGAATGGCAGGTTTCGATGCGTCGTCAGAACGCCATCAATAATAGCGCCATGCAGGAAGGGCGGGACGAGGTTGATGAGTGTTGTCGCCAACGCGCATAGGCAGAGCCCAATCGCCTGCTTGCGGTAGGGAGTCAAGTACCGTGCTATTCGCATCAGCGTCTTGCCGCGGTTTACGCACGCCGGGCAGACCCCGTCCTTCTCGGGCAGGAGCCTGTCGCACTTAACGCACCTCATGCGCTCGTGCTTCTGGTTGATGAGCAGCTCCTCGCCCTTTGCAAGCTGCTCGATACCCCGTGCTGCTTCCGAGAAGAGCGCGGAGACGCTTAGCGAATAGCTGATGATGGGAAGAATCTCGCCGCTTGTGAGCGTTAGCTCTATTCGTCCGCCGCCCACCAGCGGTTCGTTTCGGGCCGATCGAATGTCTTCGATGGGCACTCGCAACTGAACTGCACCAGCGCTGTCCAGCACCTTCACATCAAGGCGGGTGACCTGCAAGCAGCGCTGCGCATACTCTCCATCCGGACCGATGTCCGCAGTCAGCGAAATGAGGGCTGACTTCGACTCCTCGGTTTCATGCTGGTTCACATTGTCCGCTGTTAGGTCCTGCATCGGGTCGTGTCCTTTTCAGTTGCGGGCGCGAAGCATCCGCTCCACGCACAAAAAAAACCGCCTGCGTCTCCCCAAACACATCTTGGAGTTGCGCCGGCAGCCCTCGGCTGTCCGTTGATTGGCCTCGCGGGCTAACCTAACTGGGACACCCTCCAGGCGCAAAAGCGCACGCAATCCATCTGTCCCTGTTTGATACCCAGTACGGGCCGGCGAGGGAACGAACAGCCGATGCAAAGATAGATATCATCATGACATTTCCGGAGGCCGCGAACATGCTCGCGTCCCCTCTCCTTTCTCGAATTTGCCTGCGCACGCGCTCAGTATAGACCATGGGAAAAGTGAACGTCAACAGGCGATT
>VFKD01000430.1 GCA_009885735.1 bacterium | reverse complement strand
CTAGAATCTCGGTCAAGCTAGATAACCACACCATGAACTCCCAAAGAATCTATCGCGAACTCAACCGCCGCCTGGCCCGAGGCGAGCGCCTCGCGCTCGCCACCCTGGTAAGCACCGGCGGCTCCAGCCCTCAAAACGCAGGGGCCAAAGTCCTCTTTCTTCCGGACGGGCAGATCGTCGGCACCATCGGAGGCGGGTGCATGGAGGTGGAGGCGCGCCAGGTGGGCCTTGCATGCCTGCGCAGCGGCACCTGCAGCCTCTTCGAATTGAAGCTTGATGACGACTTCGGCTGGGACGATGGGCTCATCTGCGGAGGTACGGTGCGAATCTTCATCAATCCCGCGCCGGAGCGCTCCGCCGAGGCTTTCCTGGCTGCGGAGACGCTCGCCTCGGAGGGAGGAGCCGGAGCGCTCTGTACACTCATCTCTGGATCTGCTGATCTCGTGGGGCTTACTACACTCGTCCGCCATAGTGGGTCCATCTGCGGACCAGGCGAGATAGAGGAGCTTGTAGGCTCGGAGTCCGGCCCGGTCTGCGCGGTCGAGAACGAAACCGTTATTACTGTCACATCCGGTGAACAGGTCTACGTTGAGCCGGTTCTCTCCCGCCCCACCCTGCTCATTGCCGGCGCAGGACACATTGGTGCCGCCATCGCCCAGATCGGCTCACTGTGTGGCTTCGAGACAGTGGTGGTGGACGACCGACCGGCATTCGCCAATGCGGAGAGGCTTCCGTTCGCAGATCGCGTAGAGGTGGCCGAGATTCCGTCCTTCATTCAGAACTACCCCATCGGCGACCGAACGTATGTGGTCATCGTTACCCGAGGCCATCGAAACGACGCCCAGGTTCTGCGTGCATGCATCCACTCGAGGGCCAATTACATAGGCATGATAGGCAGCAAACGCAAGATTGTGGTGATCTTCGAGGAGCTCCTGCGCGACGAGCTTGCGACGAAAGAGGAGCTTCGGCGAGTTCGGTCTCCGATGGGCTTGAACCTTGGCGACCGAGAGGTCGGCGAGATCGCCGTTTCGGTGATGGCCGAGATAACGGCAGTTCGCAACGGAGTGGACCCCGACAGCGTTCGTTCGATGCAGTATTTGCCGCCGTGCGTTCAGCCGTGAGGTCACGTCCCCAGCTAGCCTTGGTCGTGGCTATTCTCGCGCTGACATCATTGCCCGCAGAGGCTGCGCCGAACCCGGACGCTTCGCGAGTTCTAGTGGTAGCGAATCTTGCCAGCGAGGATTCTATGGTCATCGCTGCGCACTATATGTCGAAGAGATCGATCCCTTCGAAGAACCTCTGCAAGGTCATCTGCACCGATGCCGAGCAGTGCTCGCTGAGAGAGTACCAAGAGAAGATCGCCGGACCGATCCGCAAGTTCATCACTAAGAGGAAGCTCGTGGTTGACTTCATCGTGCTCACGAAGGGCATTCCTATTCGCACCAAGGCAGGGTCGAACGGGGGCCTCTCTGTAGACAGCCGCCTCGCGTGCCTCGACCTGCCTGAAGACACTGCCGAGCGCAGCGGCAACCCCTACTTCGGCAAGGCCGAGCCGTTTCGGCACGCAAAGTTCGGCATTTATCTGGTGTCGCGGCTAATCGGGTACACGCGCGATGACTGCCTAAGGCTCATTGATCGGTCGATTCTAGCAAAGCCAATACCCGGACCGTTTCTGCTGCACACTGGGCCGGGCCACGAGGGCAAGGGGTACAAGTTCGTGAATGAAGCGATGACTCGCGCGCATGCGGCAATCGAGCGGAAGTCGCTACAGTCTCGTCTCAGCACGGGCGCTCAGTTTGCAGGCGGCAAGGAGCTGATGGGCTACTACTCTTGGGGAAGCAACGACCTGAAGTTCAGCAGGAAGGTCTATCGCTCGCTCACCTTCCTTCCGGGCGCGATTGCCGAGACAGTTGTGTCCACAAGCGGGCGGACCTTCGACCGTCCGGACGCTCCTGGGCAGTCGCTCATCGCCGACCTCATTCGCCAGGGCGTGACCGCCTGCAAAGGCTATGTGAGCGAGCCGTTCGCGGACAGCATTGCGTGCGCGGACCTACTCTTCGACCGGTACACCAGCGGTCTCTCCGCCGTGGAGAGCTTCTGGAGCGCAAGCCGCCACATCCTCTGGAAAGACATCGTGGTGGGAGATCCTCTCTGCGCACCGTATGCCAAGTCCAGCCGTCCCTCGCTGCACTAGAATAACTGGAGACACATTCATGAAAACACTGTCGCCCCTCATTCCGCGCGAAGTCCTCTTCGGCAATCCCATAAAGGCCTCTCCCCAACTCTCGCCGGACGGCTCACGAATGGCCTACTTGGCCCCAGATGAGGGCGTGCTGAATGTTTGGGTGGGCAATTCCGACGGATCCGATGCGCGCGCTGTGACACGAGATCGAAAGCGCGGGATCCGAATGTATCTATGGGCCTTCGACGGGGAGCACCTGCTCTACGTTCAGGACCTGGAAGGCGACGAGAACTGGCACATCTGGTCGGTCCACCTGAGCAATGGGACCATTCGAGACCTAACGCCGTTCCAGGGAGTGCAGGCACACCTTACTGCCGTGGACCATCGCTTTCCCAGCACAATCCTGGCCGGATTGAACGTTCGCGACGACACGGTGCATGACGTCTATCGGATAGACTTGCGCACCGGCGCGGTTGAACTCGAGGTCGAGAATCCCGGCGATGTGGTGGGCTGGGTGGCAGACGCGGAGTATCAAGTTCGCGGCGCCCACGCCGCTATGCCCGACGGTGGATTTCAGCTTCGGATTCGCGACGACGTGCAAGACGAGTGGCGGCCTCTGGTCACCTGGGGGCCGGAGGAGGAGGGGAGCCCTCACGGTTTCGCTCCGGGCGGCAAAGAACTGTATATCTCGTCGAGCATCGGCGCAGACGCCCAAGAGCTTCGCACCATCTCTCTGGCAACCGGAGAAGAGAAGACCCTCGCTCAAAACGATTCCGTTGACGTTGACGACATCATCGCACATCCCACGCGAGACCACGTCCAGGCTGTCGGCTTCGCGCGGCATCGGCTTGAGTGGACCATCCTGGACCCAGATATCGCGGGGGACTTCGAGCGGCTTTCTAAGGTATGCGCCGGCGAGGTTCGCATCTCCAGCAGAACGCTGGATGACCGAAGGTGGCTGGTGGTCTTCACGACGGATACGGCGCCCGCACAGTACTACCGCTACGACCGGGACACGGGCTCGGCGGAATTCCTATTCACCACAAGGCCGGAGCTGCAAGACCATACGCTGGCGCCAATGCGTTCCGTGGACATCACCAGCCGCGACGGCCTGACGCTGCCCTGCTATCTTTCGCTGCCGGCCGGCACGGAGGCAAAGAACCTTCCGCTCGTCCTCAATGTGCATGGCGGACCATGGGCTCGCGACCACTGGGGATGCAATGCAGAGGCGCAGTGGCTTGCCAACCGCGGATACGCCTGCCTGCAGGTCAACTTCCGAGGCTCCACAGGATTTGGAAAACGGTTTCTGAATGCCGGCAATCGCGAATGGGCAGGCAAGATGCACGACGACCTGCTGGATGCGGTGAACTGGGCTGTGGACCAGGGAATTGCAGACCGAGACAAGGTTGCGATCTATGGCGGATCCTATGGCGGCTATGCGGCCCTCGTGGGCGCCGCCTTCACGCCGGATGTGTTTCGCTGTGCCGTGGATATCGTTGGTCCAAGCAGCCTCATCACCCTCATCAACTCAATACCGCCGTACTGGGCGCCGCTCAAGAAGATGTTCACGGTTCGCGTGGGCGACCCGGAGAACGAGCCGGAGTTCCTGGAGGGCATCTCGCCTCTCTTCCGCGCGGCAGACATCAAGTGCCCCATGCTCATCGCCCAGGGCGCGAACGACCCCCGAGTGAAGCAGGCCGAGAGCGAGCAGATCGTCCAGGCGCTCCGCTCGGCGGGCAAGGAGGTGGAGTATCTGCTGTACGCGGATGAGGGGCACGGATTTGCACGGCCTGAGAACAGGCTGAACTTCTACGCTGCGGCAGAGGCGTTCCTGGCGAAGCATTTGGGTGGGAGGGCGGAGGGCTAACGGCGACAGAGGACCGGCGACCGAGGACCGAGGACCGGGGACCGGGGACCGGGGACCGAAGGCGCAAAGGCAAAGGCAGGATGCGCACAGGCAACGGCAGGGGGCGGGGCCCCTGCCCTACATGGCGTTTCGGATGATATGTGACCATGCACGCGCGCGAAGCCCCGTAGGGTGCGGGCACCGTCCCGCGCCGTTCGCCGTTCGCCGTTCTCTGCGACATCAGCGTCTCCGCGTGAGATGCCGTTGCCCTTCTTCGCGGCTTTGCGCCTTCGCGTGAGGCCGCCGTTGCGTTACCTATCTCCCGCCCCAACCGTTCCATTCCCGCGGCCCCATGGAGTACAATAGCGCTACCCCAGGGAGGCAGCGCGAGATGAAGGTCGCAGTCGGGTCGGACCACGCCGGATTCCATCTCAAGAACCGCCTGCGCGACATGCTTCGCAATGAAGGGTACGACGTTCGAGATCACGGCGCAACGGGCGCTGAGAGCAGCGACTACCCGGATTTCGGCGCAAAAGTGGGCCATGCAGTTGCGAATGGTGAGGCTGAGCTCGGCGTGCTCATCTGCGGAACAGGCGCCGGCATATGCATCTCCGCGAACAAGATTCCCGGAATTCGCGCTGTGGCTGTGTCCGAGCCCGTGACCGCCCGCCTCACGAGGACCCACAACGACGCAAACATCATCTGTATGGGCGAGAGGATCGTTGGTCCGGAAGTCGCTGCTGAGATTGTCCGCGTCTTCCTCAGCACGCCATTCTCCGGCGGCGAGCGCCACGCGCGTCGAATAGAGAAGATTTCCGAGCTTGAGCATCCAGCCTAGCGCCGTGCTCGCGCTCTCCATAGGAGCCCGTCCTTGACCCTAATTGCAGAGCAGATCACGCCTTCCCGCACCGCCCCTCTCGTCGAGGTTGATCCCGAGATTTCTGCGGCCATCCGAGCCGAAGCCGAGAGGCTCGAGGACGGCATTGAGCTCATCGCTTCCGAGAATGTTGTCTCGCGAGCCGTACTTGAGGCAATGGGCAGCGTGATGACCAACAAGTATGCGGAGGGCTACCCGGCGGACCGGTACTATGGCGGCTGCGAATACATGGACGTGGTCGAGAACCTGGCGCGCGACCGCGCTAAGCAGCTTTTCGGAGCCGAGTATGCAAACGTCCAGCCGCACAGCGGGGCTCAGGCGAACCAGGCTGTCTATAGTGTTGCGCTTCAGCCGGGAGACACCTACCTGGCCATGAAGCTCTCGGAAGGCGGTCACCTGACGCACGGCTCGCCGGTCAACTTCTCGGGCATTCTGTACAAGCCGGTGCCATACGGCGTGGACCCCGAGTCGGGGCGAATCGACTATGACCAAGTGGCGGCGCTCGCAGAGGAGCACAAGCCAAAGCTCATTGTGGCCGGAGCAAGCTGCTACCCGCGTATCATCGACTTCGCCAAGTTTCGCGAGATTGCCGATTCGGTGGGTGCGAAGCTGTTTGTGGACATGGCGCACATTGCCGGACTAGTGGCTGCGGGCGAGCATCCGTCTCCCATTCCGCACGCGCACTTCACCACCACCACCACGCACAAGACGCTTCGTGGCCCGCGCGGAGGCCTCATCCTCAGTTCGGAGGAGTATGCCAAGGCCCTCAACAAGGCGGTCTTCCCTGGAATGCAGGGCGGCCCGCTCATGCACGTGATTGCGGCAAAGGCGGTTTCGTTCCTGGAGGCCCTGAGGCCCGACTTCAAGACCTACCAGGCGCAGATTCGCAGGAATGCCGCTGCTCTGGGCCGCGCGCTCGTGGAGCGAAGCTGGACCCTTATCTCGGGAGGAACGGACAACCATCTGCTCTGGTGCGATGTACGCGCAAAGGGCGTTACGGGGCGCGCCGCGGAGGTTGCGCTCGACCAGGTGGGCATCACGGTAAATCGCAACACCATCCCGAACGACCCGAAGGGACCGAAGACTGCAAGCGGCATTCGCATCGGCACCCCTGCAGTCACCACGCGCGGACTGCGTGAGCCCGAGATGGAGATCATCGCTGATCTGCTCGACCGCGCTCTCTCGAACGTGGAGGACGAGGGCGCTCAGTCTGCCGTGCGGCGAGGAATTCGAGAGCTTACCGCTCGGTTCCCGATGCCGGACGGAATCGCCTGACGCCTATGCCGCAGTATGGCCTTCGTGGAAAGGTTGCGCTCGTTACGGGAGCGAACCACGGCATTGGCGCCGCGATAGCGCGTGGACTGGCCGCCGAAGGCTGCCGAGTCGCTTTGCAGTATCTCCGTATAGATACGCTCGCTTCGGCCACTGATCCATACCACTCGGCCAGGCGCGGCTCCGCCGAAACGGTTGCCGAGGAGATTCGCAGCCTCGGTGGAGAAGCGGTGGCTGTTGAGGCCGATCTGGCGGATCCAAGCGGGATTGGGCCGCTGATTGACAAAATTGAAAGGAACCTCGGTCCGCTGGAGATTCTGGTTAATAATGCCGCGCACTGGGAGGCCGACACGTTTGTACCTGCCGGCACGACAAACGGTCACGGGCATTGGCCGCCGGCGGCCTGCCGGATCACGCCGGAAACGCATGACCGGCACTTTGCAGTCAATACGCGCGCAATGGCGCTTCTGATGGCGGAGATGGCAGGGCGGCATGCGGAGCGCGGATCAAGCTGGGGGCGCATTGTGAATGTGAGCACTGATGGGGCGTACTGCTTCCCCAGCGAGATATCGTATGGAGCGAGCAAGGCCGCCGGCGAGGCCTACAGCCGCAGCGCCGCTGCCGAGCTTGGCAAGTATGGGATCACGGTCAACATTGTGTCGCCAGGGCCGATTCAGACAGGCTGGATCACCGAGGAACATGCCGCCGCGCTCTCGCGCGACACGCCGCTTGGGAGAGTTGGAACGCCCGAAGAAGTTGCCGATGTAGTCGTCTTCCTCGCCTCCCACCAGGCGCGCTGGCTCACTGGCCAGTTGCTGCACGTGGGCGGCGGACACGCGATGTAGCCATGAGGAACCCCGCACCCACTCTGTATCCAATTCACGATCTGCTGGCCGAGCGGTGGTCGCCTCGATCCATCTCGGCTCGTCCCGTTGAGCCCGCGAAGCTCAAGAGCCTGCTAGAGGCCGCGCGCTGGGCGCCCTCTTCATCCAACATGCAGCCTTGGCGATTTCTGGTCGCAACTCGCGACCATCCCGAGCAGTGGCAGCGGCTCTTCGACTGCATGGTCGAGTGGAATCAGGGCTGGGTGCGAGCGTCTCCCGTGCTCATCCTATCCGTTGCCGCGCTTTTGACGCCGGAAGGCAAGCAGAACCACCACGCGCACCACGACACCGGGCTGGCAACACAGAACCTCCTGCTGCAGGCCGTGGCAGAGGGCCTTGTTGCGCACGCGATGGCGGGGTTCAATCGCGGCCTCGCGCGGGAGACACTTTCCATTCCTGAAGCGTACGATCCGGTGGCGATGATAGCTGTTGGGTATCCTGCAGAGGCATCGGACCTTCCAGAGGCGTATCGCGAGGGGGAGGCAAGGCCACGAGAGCGCCGAGCGCTCAATGAGACCGTGTTTGGCGCGGGATTCGGCTTGCCATCGCCGCTGCTTCAGGAAGGCGCAGGATGATCCGTCCAAGCTGGGATGAGTACTTCATGACCATCGCGCGGGACGTCTCTACTCGCGCGACATGCGACCGGCGAAGCGTCGGCGCGGTGGCCGTCCTGGACCGACGAATACTCACCACGGGCTACAACGGCGCGCCGCGTGGACTCGAGCACTGCCGCAACTCGACCGCCGAGTGGCCCGCAGGCTGCCTTCAGCACGGGCATTGCATTCGAACGGTCCACGCCGAGCAGAACGCCATCCTTCAGGCTGCACTAAACGGAGTCTCCACCCGTGGCGCCACCATGTACGTCACCTGCCAGCCGTGCAACTCCTGCGCCAAGATGCTCATCAACGCCGGCATCTCTCGCATCGTCTTTGATGGCGACTATCCAGATGAGTTTGCCATGGAGCTGTTTCGAGAGTCCGGCATGGAGGTGATGCGCCTCCGGCCCGAGGCTGCCGGAGTGGGAGAGCAGCTCCTGTGATTGGCCTGGTGGTCGCATTCGCAATCGCGATGGGTGTTACCTGGCTCGCAACTCCGCCCGCCATTCGCCTCGCGCATCGATTTGGCGCGGTGGCGGTTCCGCGCGACCGTGACGTCCATGCCAAGGTGACGCCCAGGTGGGGAGGCGTGGCTATCGTTCTCGGAGTGTTCGCGGCGGTACTGATAACCGTGAGCTTCCGGCACTGGCGCACAAACGGCGCGAACGGCTGGAACATGCACCTGGTGGGCGTCCTGTTGGCAGGTCTCTTCATCGCAGCCGTTGGGATGCTGGACGACGTCAAGGACCTCCGTGCGCTGATTCAGGCCGGGGCCATTCTCGTTGCCGGAGGCATCCTTATCGCGTTCGGGGTGCGAATAGAGGGGCTCACAAACCCTCTGGTGGTGAGCAGGCCGGGCGAGTTCAACCCGGCGTCCTGGATTGGGCTCTGGCCCGGAGTGGGAATATTCCTGACGCTTTTCTGGGTTCTTCTGGTAACCAAGACGGTGGATGCGGTGGACGGGCTCGACGGCCTCGCTGCGGGCGTGTGCGCCATCTCGTCTGCCACGCTCGCTCTCCTTGCCGCTGCCTCGAACCAGCCGGAGGGTCCCACCATCGCTCTTCTGGCCGCCTCGGTCGCAGGCGCATGCGTAGGCTTCCTCAAGTTCAACTTCAGCCCAGCCAAGGTCTTCATGAGCACGGTGGGTGCGCAGTTTTTGGGCCTCATGCTCGCCGCCATGAGCATTATGGGCACGTTTAAGATTGCGGCTGCCATCTCGGTTCTGGTCCCGATTCTTGTGCTCGGCGTGCCTATCTTCGACTATGCGGTCGTCATCCTCAAGCGGCTCCGCAGCCGCGCGCCGCTCACGGCCGCGGACCAGCGCCACCTGCACCACCGGCTGCTCGCCAAGGGCCTCTCGCACCGCCAGACGGTCTGGATCATCTACGGCTGCACTGCGGCGCTCTGCTTCGCCGCCATCATCCTCTTCAAGGCGTCGAGGTAGGCCCGGCTTAGTCCGTGCCTTTATTGAAGTGCAGGGTTTCCAGCGGCAGTGGGGAACTTGTACGAGTCACGCGCCTGCGCAAATAATTTTCCGGATTCGGCCCGCGCCAGACAGTAATAGACCAACAATCCGCGGCAGGTACCCTCATTGCCCCACATCTACGACAACATTACCGAGAAGTTCATGCCTGCGCTGGAGGCGATGCTCGGCACAGCTTATGGGGCAGACTTCTGCGTGGGATACTTCAACCTCCGTGGCTGGAACCGCCTGGGAGAGGCTCTAGAGGCTCGCTTCACAGGCGAGGACGACAGTCGCTGCCGCCTCCTCGTCGGAATGCACCGTGTCCCGGAGGACGAGATCCGCGACGCATACGGGCTGGTGAAGGAGACCGGACTCGACCAAGCCCGCGCAGTGGCTCTCAGGCGGAGGATGGCAGAGGAGTTCCGAAACCAGCTCACCATCGGCGCTCCGTCCGATGCAGATGAGAAAGGGCTGCAGAGGCTCGCTCGGCAGCTTCGGTCCGGCAAGCTGATCGTAAAGCTGTTCCTGAAGAACACCCTTCACGCGAAGCTCTACCTTCTTCACAGAAATGATGTCGCTGCCCCGGTAGTCGGTTACGTGGGGAGCTCAAACCTCACCTTTGCCGGTCTCATGAAGCAGTTCGAACTCAACGTAGATGTGGTCGAGGGCGACGCGGCGGCGAAGCTTGCAAAGTGGTTCAACGACCGCTGGAATGACCGGTGGTGTCTCGACATCACCGAGGACCTTGCCAAGATCATCGAAGAGAGCTGGGCGAGAGAAGAACTGATCCCACCCTACCACATCTATGTGAAGATGGCCTACCACCTTGCACAAGAGGCAGTGCGCGGAATTGCCGACTTCCGAATTCCCAACGACTTTGGCAACGAACTATTCGACTTTCAGGTGAAGGCTGTTCAGATAGCCTCGCGTGCGCTCAACAACGAGCGCAGGCATGGAGTCATTCTTGGTGACGTGGTGGGCCTCGGCAAGACGCTGATGGCCTCCGCGGTTGCGCGCATAGCCGAGGATGACCTGCACCTAGAGACTCTTATCATCTGCCCGCGAAACCTGGTAAAGATGTGGGAGAGCTACGTTCACAAGTACCGAATGCGAGCAAAGGTGATGTCCATTACTCGCTATCCAGACCTCGAGAACCTGCCGAGATATCGCGTGCTCATTCTGGATGAGAGCCACAACCTGCGCAACCCGCAGAGCAACAGGCACAGGGCGATTCGGGAGTACATTGAGCGAAACGGATGCCGATGCATTCTGCTGAGCGCCACACCCTATAATAAGGACTACAAGGACCTTGGCGCGCAGCTCCGCCTGTTTCTGGACGCCGACATGGACCTCGGCATCCGCCCCGAGGCGCTCCTGCGCAAGATAGGTGAGATTAACTTTCAGTCGCAGCACCAGTGCTCGCCAAGCAGCCTCGCGGCATTCGAGAAGAGCGATGAACCGGACGACTGGCGCGACCTGATGCGCTCCGTGATGGTGCGGCGAACGCGCGGATTTATCAAGGAGAACTACACTAAATCAGACGACACCGGCCGTCCCTATCTCCTCACATCGGCCGGAGCTCGCGCCTACTTTCCAGACAGAGTACCCAAGACTATTCGGTTCAAGATGGACCCGAACGACCTGAATGACCCCTACGCGCGCCTCTATGACGAGAAGTCTGTGGAGAAGCCGATCAACCGTTTGCAGCTCCCTCGCTACGGTCTCGGCAACTATGAGGCGACCGATGCGAACAGTCCACCCACGAATGCCGAGGCGCTAATCCTGAAGGACCTGAGCCGTGCGGGAAAGCGCCTGAAAGGGTTCTGCCGAACCAATCTCTTCAAGCGCCTCGAGAGCAGTGGACTGGCCTTTGTCCAGTCGCTGGAACGGCACATTCTGCGCAACTATATCTTTGTGCATGCCATTCGGCACGACCTGCCGCTGCCAATCGGAACGACGGACCCGAATATGCTGAGCACTTCCGTCACGGACGTCGATCCGGAAGATAAGCGGCCGATTGCAAATCCAGACGATGACACCGGTGAACCTGAAGGCAATATGGACGGAGATTCGTTGGCGCTCGCAATGCCGGAGCGACGATACCAGCCGATGACTCTGCCGGCCCAATATCGCAAGGTGGCTGCGCAGACATACAGCGACTACTCCAGTAAGCACAAGAAGAAGTTCAGATGGCTGCGGTCTAGCCTCTTCCAGAAGGACCTCTGCAAAGACCTGCTCCGCGACGCAAACCGGATGCGGAAGATTTTGAAGGAGCGTGGAACGTGGAATGCCGCGCTCGACTGTAAACTCGAGCGGCTCTATGAACTGATCGCCAAAGAACACCCATCCGAGAAGATCCTGGTGTTCAGCCAGTTTGCCGACACGGTGAACTATCTGGCTGCGGAGCTGGAACGCCGGGGCGTTACCTCGCTAAAGGGCGTCACCGGCAGCAATGAAGACCCAACCGCTATCGCGCATCGGTTTAGCCCAGTGAGCAACGACGCGCGGCACAATGTCAAGCCGGACGATGAGATTCGCGTGCTGATCGCTACCGACGTGCTCTCGGAAGGCCAGAACCTGCAAGACGCCTTCATCGTGGTGAATTTCGACCTTCCGTGGGCCATCGTGCGCCTCATTCAGCGCGTGGGCCGCGTGGACAGAATAGGGCAGAAGCATCCTCAGATATACTGCTACTGCTTCTGGCCGATGGACGGAGTGGAGCGAGTCATCAACCTTCGCAAGCGAGTGAGCCAGCGCCTAAAGGAGAACGCCGAGGTGGTGGGAACCGACGAGCAGTTCTTCGATGACCAGGTGGTGGACCAGACCTATCGGGACCTATACCACGAGAGCGCGGGAAGCCTCGACGGCGAGGACGACATGGAGGTGGACCTCAACTCCTACGCCTTCGAGATATGGAAAAAGGCATGCGATGCCGACACGTCGCTGAAGCGCACCATCGAAGGTCTTCCGGACGTCGTTTTCTCGGCGAAGGAGCACAGGGCACAAGAGGGCAAGCCGAACGGCGCTCTGGTCTACATGAAGACCCGTGAAGGCAACGACGCTCTCGCATGGGTCGATGAGGCCGGAAAGCTCGTTTCACACTCGCCTCTCGCAGTCCTGCGGGCGGCTGAATGCAAGGCGGAGACACCCGCTCAGCCCCGAGCAGCAAATCACCACGAGATCGTTCGAAGGGGCGTGGAGCACATGGTGGAAGAGGAGATGAGCGCCGGAGGGCAGCTTGGCCGCAAGACGGGCGTGAGGTATCGCACCTATGAGCGGCTGAAGCGCCACGCGGAGCGGCTGCACGGCACGGTCCTGGCCTATGAGGGCCTCGACCGAGTGCTGGAGGACATCTACAAGTTCCCCTTGAGGCAGAGTGCGGCAGACACTCTCAACAGGCAGCTTCGCGCGTCCGTCTCGGACGAGACTCTTTCGGAAATCTGCGTCGGGCTGCGCGACGACGGCCGCCTCTGCGTGGTTTCCGAAGACGAGCAGCGAAGCGAGCCGAAGATCATCTGCTCGCTGGGACTGGTACACGGAGCGAAAACAGAGTGATTGACTTCAAGAATGCAACCGACCTACTGAACGAGGGCCGCTTCGAGGACCTCTTCGCCGAGGAACTTGGCTGGAACCGCCCGTCCGGCACGAAGCCGGTCGCGGTCAAGTCGTGTACCGCCAAGCCCGTCGCTGAGCTTCAGCCCTACGTGGTGTTTGAACTCATCTCGGACGGCGGCGACGTTCCCTCCCCCGAGGAGCGCGAATCGGCATACAGTCAGCTTGCAAAGGCGCACCACTCTCTCATCGCCATTTTCACAAATGAAGCCAGATCGCAGTCCGCGTGGCTCTGGATGAAGCGCGAGGGTAACAAGACTCTCTGGCGCACGCACAGCTATTTCAAGGGCGTTACGGGGGTCGAGTTCCTCTCCAAGCTGGCCGGCATGGTCGTGGAGATGGAGGACCTCGACAGGCGCGGCAAGGTTGCGATCGTCGAGGCGGAGAAGAAGGTTGCAGCCGCGCTGGACACGCAGGCCGTCACGAAGAAGTTCTTCGGCCAGTTCGATACTCAGCGGACCGAGTTCGCCAAGCTTATTACGGGCAAGTACAAGAAGACCGGCGCGGAATTGACGGTTCGAGACCGCGACTGGTATGTCTCGGTCATCCTCAACAGGCTTCTGTTTATCTGGTTCCTGCAGAAGCGCGGCTTCCTGGGCGCAGGCAGCACGAACTACCTGCCGCACCACCTGGTGAAGAGCAAAGGGCGGGGGGCGGACCGGTACTACTCCGAGTTCCTGCAGGCGCTCTTCTTCGATGCGTTCGCCAAGCCGAACAACCCGTCCGAAGCGCTCACCGGCAAGATTCCCTACCTCAATGGCGGCCTCTTCCTTCCGCACAAACTGGAGCAGGAGTGCGACATCGCGATTCCGGACAAAGCGTTCGAGAACCTCTACGCGCTTTTTGGCCAGTATGAATGGGCCTTCCACCGGAGCCCGGGCCAATCCGATAAGACCATCAGCCCGGACGTGCTCGGCTACATCTTCGAGAAGTATATCAACCAAAAGGAGTTCGGCGCCTACTACACCAGGCCGGAGATCACAAACTACCTCTGCCGCCAGACCATACACCAGATGATCCTCGACAAGGTAAAGCTCGGCGCCAAGAAGACCTTTGCATCAGTCGAGGAGCTTGCGTTCCGTGCGGACGCCGACCTCTGTCGGCTATTGCTCAAGGACGTGCTGCCGAGCATTCGCGTGCTGGACCCTGCCTGCGGCTCGGGCGCCTTCCTGGTGGCCGCGCTGGAGACGCTCTACCGGGTCTATGAGACCATTGTGGGCCGCGCGAGGGTCATAGAGGACACTCTGCTTCACGACTGGATCGAACAGCACATGGAGGGCCACCGCTCCATCAGCTATCACATCCACAAGCGGATTATCACCAGCAACCTTTATGGCGTGGACATCATGCAGGAGGCGTGCGAGATTGCCCGCCTGCGGCTCTTCATGGCGCTCGTGGCCTGCGTGGAAGAGGCCGAGAAGCTGGAGCCGCTGCCGAATATCGACTTCAATGTGATTTCCGGCAATGCGCTCATTGGCCTCCTCCGCCCAGAGGATAAAGAGCTGAACGCACAGGGCAGCCTCTTTGCCCAAGGCTACCCGGAGCTTGTTGAGAAGAAGAACAACCTGGTCCATCAGTTCCAGAACGCGGATGCCCGCCACTCGGACCCCGCCGACCTACGCAAGCAGATCGAGACGCTGGAGAGCGAAGCCCGCCCAGTGCTCGACGACATCCTCCGAGAGCGGTTTCATTCTCAGGGCGTGCGCTACGAACAGGCCACCTGGGATATCGCGACTGGGAAGGAGGGCAAGCCGACCAAGCGGGCCGTAACGACAATGGACATTGATGACCTGCAGCCTTTCCATTGGTCCTTCGAATTCAGTGAAGCGATGCGCAACAGCGGCTTCGACTGCATTATCACGAACCCGCCATGGGAAGTCTGGCAGACAGACGAGAAGGAGTTCTCGCAAACCTGGCTTCCTGACATCCACAAGAAACTCATCCGAATTGAGGATTGGAAGGACCAATTTGCGGCGGCGATGCGCGACCACGAGTTCCGGGACGCATGGCTAGCCTATGCCAGCACGTTTCCCTTCGTTGCGAGCTATTGGAAGAGTGCCCCCCAATTCACTCACCAACAACCCGTCGACAAGGAGGGGAAGAAGATCGCTTCGAAAGTCAATCTCTATAAGGTGTTCTTGGAGCAGTGCTACAATCTGCTGCGGTCCGGCGGTCTGCTTGGGATCGTCATCCCGAGCGGCATCTATACCGATCTGGGCGCGAAGGGATTGCGGACCCTCCTCTTCGAGCAGACGGAGCTGACCGGGCTCTTCTGCTTCGAGAACAAGCGGGAGATATTCGAGAACGTGCATCGGAGCTTCAAGTTCGTCGTGCTCTCATTCCGCAAGGGAGGGAGCACGGAGTCGTTTCCCGCCGCCTTCATGCGGCACGACGTGGAGGATCTCGAAAGATTCCCGGCCGAGATTGGCATGCCTGTTCAGGTGGACCTGGTGAAGCGGCTTTCGCCGGACTCCTGGTCGGTAATGGAGTTCAAGTCGCCCATGGACGTGCAGATTGTAGAGAAGATGCTGAAATTCCCGCTCCTTGGAGAGAAGATCGACGGAACATGGAACCTGCGTCTGAGCCAGGAGTTTAACATGACCACAGACAGCCATCTCTACTATACCTCGCCGGGGCCTGGGCGCATGCCGCTGTATGAGGGGAAGATGATCTGGCAGTTTGATGCGTATTACGCACAGCCAAAGTATTGGGTCATCGAAGCCGAAGGACGAATGACGATTCTGGGCAAGCAGAAAGACATCGGTCAATTCCTGGACTATCAGACGTTCAGACTTGGCTTTCGTGATATCGCCTCTAGCACGAACGAGCGAACCCTTGTCTCGGCAATGATCCCACCTACATTTCACGGCAACAAGATTCCGACCGTGTCCACAAGCGGCGACCTTGGATTGATTCTGATAAGCAGTGCCGAGCAACTGTACCTCTGCTCAGTGTGGAACAGCTTCATTCTCGATTGTACAATACGTCAGAAGGTTTCATCCACCCTAAACTTCCACTATATCTACGGATTGCCGGTCCCACGACTCTCGACCGCGGACCCGGCGTTCTGGCCCCTCGTGGAACGGTCCGCCCGACTCATCTGCACGACCGAAGAGTTCGCGGACCTCTGGACCGAGGTGTTCCGTGAGCACGCTCCTCCTGGCGGCCTGCCGCGCAAGTGGATTCCCGCCTGCGGCGCGACCACCTTCGGCGACCGCGCCCGACTTCGCGCCGAGCTGGACGGGCTGGTGGCGCACCTCTATGGGCTCACGGAGGAGGAGTTTG
>VFKD01000502.1 GCA_009885735.1 bacterium | reverse complement strand
CCGAGAGTCTGGTCGCCGCCCATCTCGCGGGCAACTCCGCCCTCGCGAAGGATGAGGCGGAACTTCTTACCGCTGGAAGGCGTTATCTCGGACGGGTTGTTCGACATGAAGTGATCTCCAGTTCGTCCGGCCATGTTGCGGGCTGAAACCTGCTCATTATGGCACTGGACTGCAGGAATAAGACCAGTCTGACCTACGGTACAGCGGCGGTATAGGGTACGAAAGCGATCTGACAGCGGAAGGGATGAAAATAGCCGCCTAGGGCGGCCTACGGCAAGCTGAAGATCTCGCAGCTCGATAGGTAGTTGCCGCCGAACAGGTTGCTTCCGCCCATCACCAACACGTCACCAGTCGGAAGCAGGGTCGCGCGGTGGTTACGCCGCGAACTAGTCATAGGAGCCGCTGCCTGCCACTTCTCGGAGCGCGGGTCAAATATCTCCACGCTCTTGAGGTCGCGCTGTTGCTCTGCCCATCCTCCGGCAACCAGCACCCGACCGTCCTTCAGCAGGGTAGTCGAGCAGCCTGCTCTCCTCTGCTGCATAGGCATTGTCGAGCTCCATCGTCCTGTTTTAGGGTCATAGATGCATGCAGTGTCAACATAGGCTCTCTCAGCCCAGATTCTACCGGTAAAGCCACCCACGACCAGTACCCTGCCGTCCCGCAGCTTGGCTGTACCAAACGCAACTCTGGTTGAGGGGAGGCTGCCCGTCATCGTCCACCGCCCTGTTGCGGGATCAAAGAGTTCAGCGCTGGACAGAAGTACATCTCCCTTTCTGTAGCCTCCGACGGTAAGCACGCAGCCGTTGTCCAGTCGAACCGCTTGATGAGCGTATCTAGCCGTGAGAAGCGAGCCGGTCTGGGACCATGTGTTTAGTGTGGGATTGTACAGCTCGGCCACATCGTAAGCCTTGCCGTCATCTATATTCCAGTCCAGTCCACCCGAAGCAAGGACTCGACCGTCTGCCAGAAGCGAGCACGCCGGGATCCGGGCAACACTGATGGACCCCGCTCCACTCCATGTCCCACTGTGCGGATCATAGATCTCTGCGCCGGAATGGGTCCTAGTGTTCGAGTTTCCACCTGCAATCAACACGCGGCCGTCGAGCAGCAGTATCGCCTCGTTCCCGCCGTTTCGGGCTTCCCGCAGCGATCCCGTTACGGACCACTTTCCAGTTGCGGGGTCATACAGTTCAGCCGATGCAATCGACCCATCGCTCAAAGGGTGGCCCGACACTGCCAGGACCTTACCGTTCTTCAGCAGAACTCCGCCGCCATACTCGCGCCGTACGTTCATGTTGCCGGTGGGTCGCCATCGCCCAACCGGTGTCTGTTGCTCGGAGCGTGTGGCGGCAGGTTGGGATCCGAGAGAGAGGAGAGCCAGGCTCACGCCGAGGGTTGTTTCCCATCTCGTGCAGTTCATTGCATGATTGTCCTAACCTTCAGCCTTGCCGTCCCGCAGGAGAAGTCGCCTGTCCGACTTGGCCGCGAGAGCCTCGTTGTGGGTCACCACCACAACGGTGAGGCCATCGCCGTTGAGACTCTGAAGCAGATCGATTATCCTCTCACTGGTGCCGGAGTCCAGGTTGCCGGTTGGCTCGTCGGCGAGCAGCAGGCTGGGACCGTTGACCAGGGCGCGCGCAATCGCAACACGCTGCATCTCGCCACCAGAGAGTTCAGAAGGCCGGTGCGTCATCCTGTGCTGGAGCGAGACCCGCTCCAGAAGCGCCTTCACATCGGGTGGCTTGCGTTTTCCGCCGAAGCTCGCTGGGAGGGCGACATTCTCTGCGACCGTGAGCGTGGGAAGCAGGCCGAAGTGCTGAAACACGAATCCGATCTCGTCTCTGCGCAGCCGGGTGAGTTTGCTGTCCTGCATGTCCGCAAGTTCATGGCCGTTAATGAGAATGCTGCCGGAGGTGGGCGTGTCCATTGCGCCAATTAGCTGCAGGAGAGTGGTCTTGCCGGCGCCGGAGTGACCCGTGATGGCTAGGAATTCTCCGCGGCGGATGTCGAATGTGACGTCGTCGATCGCTCGGACCTCTTCGATTCCTCGCCGATAGACCTTTGTCACGCCTCTCACCGCTACCGCGAGTGGGGCTCCAGTGCTTGGCTCACCGGGTGCCGCGCTCTGTGGGTTCGTCAAGAGGCTCCGCCAGCCGTCTGAATAGCCGCAACTGGGGCGAGCCTGCAGGCTCGCCATGCCGGCAGCAGACCGGCAAGGCAGCCGACTGCCGCCGCGACCAGCAGGCAGAGCGCCACTGTGAGCGGCTGTGCCTGAATCAGCGTGCCGTCCGGCGTGAATGGCAGCCTTCCACGCAGCCACGCCTCGATGCCCCGAGAGCCGATAATCGCGGCAGCGATTCCCGCCGCTCCTCCAATCACGCAGAGCGCAAGCGTCTCGCCAAGAATGAGCCCGAACACACGCAGACGCGAGGCGCCGATTGCTCGCAGCACGCCGATCTCGCGGGTTCGCTCCGCTACCGCCATGAGAATGGTGTTGCTGAGGCCCGCTCCGGCGGCAAGCAGCGCGATGAGGGCGACGCATCCCAGCAGGAACCTCGTCCCCTGCACCAGGTTATTGATGGTTGAGAAGAGGTGGGCAAGGGGCACTACATTCATTTCAAGGCCGGCGCCGCAGCTCCGCAGCGCGTTTACAACGCTCTCCATGCTCTCCGGAGAGTCCAGGCGAACCAGCATGTGTGTAATCTGATGCGGTCTCTTGAATTGGCTCTGCACATCCTGAAGGGGCATGTAGATGAAGAGATCGTCCGCGCCTTGCGTTGGCCGAATGATGCCGCTTATTCGGCCCGAGGCGCCGTCCAGCCCAGGCAGTGTCACCTGTGCTCCTAGCTTCCAATCGCGGTCCTTCGCAGTTTCGCTGCCCACGAGCAGGTCCCCGGATGCAGATGGAAACTCCCCATCAATCTTCCACTCGCGCTTCAGCCCAAGGATCTCTCGCGTAACTCCGCAGAAGACCGTTTGCGCGCCAGTTGCAGAGTCGTAGACTGCGGACATGTAGACCGGCGCTGCAACCGCTACGTGGGGAGTGTCCTGAACCGTCTTGACGTAGTCCTGCTTGAGATAGCAGGGCCAGTTCGCTCCGTGCAGCGCAATCGACGCAGCATCGTACGGGCAGCCCTTGGGAACCACCAGAACGTGCGCACCAAGGCGGTCAAGCTCTCCGCGCATGCCGCGTTGGTAGCCGAGCATGAACGCGAGCATCGAGAACATAGCTGCAACGGCCAGGGCAACGCCTCCCGCCGTGACCGCGCTGCGCATCTTGCGGCGAGCCAGGTTCCGAATGATCATTTGCAGCATCGCTTTAGCCCTCCCGTACCGCTTCGGCAGGACGGAGGCGGCTGGCTCGCCACGCCGGATAGAGGCCCGCACCGAGCCCAATGATGACCGACAGGGCCAGGCAGTAGACGGCGGAAACAAGCGTTACCGGGACGAGCCCGTGGTTGGGCGCCAGGGGAACAGTGGGCCGCACCGTGCGCTCCACGAAGGGCCCGCCGACCACTGCTAGAGCGATTCCCAGCGTGCCTCCCACCGCGCCAAGAAGGGTCGCCTCCGCCGCCATGAGACAGAAAGAGCGAAACCGCGAGAGTCCTAGAGCCCTAAGCACTCCAAGCTCGCGCGTCCGCTCCAGCACTGACGCCATCATCGTATTGAATACGCTAAGAAGGCTGACGGCTATGGCGACTATGGCGATAGAGAGGACGAGGGACCTGGCGGCGCCAAGGAGATTTAGAAATGTGCCCATCATCTCCGCCATCGTCACCACCTGCGCACCCTTGATCTTCTGAAGTCTCTCCGCCACCGCGCCTGTTTCACCGGGGTCCTTCAGCCTGATCGCAATTCCGCTCAGTCGATTAGGCTGATGGAAGAGCGCCTGGGCAGTGGCGAGTGGAACGAAGAACAGGCTGTCGTCGCTCGTGCCGGTGCGCTCCAGCACGCCGCAAACTCGCAACTCCTTCTTGGCCTCCGGGCAATAGAACAGGTCTCCGGGTTTGCGCATCTCGGTCTGCGCGGCGTCTGCCCCTAGGATCACTGTGTCTGGCGCGGTGAACCAAGTAGAGCCAGGGGTGAACTTCCACCACGACTTTAGCTCTCGAGTGCTGTCGTCAATGCCCATCCACAGGTCGGTGCGTCCGCTGGCCGGACGGGGCATTGCGGCGGTATACATTGGCGCAGCAACAGCCACTGCAGCATCCGCCCGAACATCAAGCAGGGCGCTCTCCGGAAGGGTTACATTGAGGTCTCTCCCCTTGAGCACACGTGCGGCGGCATCGTACGGGCAGCCAAGTGGCACCAACATCATCTGCATTCCCATCCGGTTGAGCTCGGTTCGCAGGCCTTGCTGGTAGCCGTCCGACATGGCCAGAAGGCTGGTGAGCAGTCCTGTCGAGACAGCAAGCCCTGCAAGTGTCAAGCCCGTACGAAAAGGCCGTCGCCGCAGATTTCTAATGGCTAGGCCAAGCATGAGTGACCTTTGGGGAAGATTTCAGAGTTCATCAGGATCTCTGAGACTGCCATATTCGCTTCCAATTGTAAACTCGACGAGAACGGATCGAACTGCGCGTGAAACCGCCTCGGCAGAGGCAGCTGCTTCGGACGAGGGTTTAGGGAGACCAGCGCCAAGCTCGAAGTCGGACGAGGCCGACTTGCCCGCAAACTCAGACAGCCAAGAACTATTAGACATGAGGCGCTCGGATTCACCTGCCTCGCGATGCCGCTGAACAACTACTCCCGCAATCGTTTTGTCTGGCGAGATGCCCGCCACCACCTCAATCGCGCCATACTTGCCGTTGGCTCGCCGCACGAGAACAGTTCCGATGGGCTTGCCGAGCTTGCGGACTGGGTATACCTGCAGGATGTTCTCGTCCAGCCGTCCTCCCGGACCAAGGGCATCCAAGATTCGGGTTCGAAGGCTGCTGAGCACTAGTACGCGAGTGTCGTAGCCATCTGCCCCAGGAAACAGAGATCGCAAGTCTCGCTTCGGATCTCTCCACGGGCAGAGCGCGGGACTCTCCGAACGCTCCTGGACCCCCTGAACGATTGGGAGTAGCTCCCGCTGCGGAAGCATTAGGTAGATGATCCCGGCCGCACCTATTCCCACTGCTAGGCAAGCGACGGCTCGCAGCCAAGTCGGAAGTTGCCTACTGCTGTTGCTCGCCATAGCTCTGTGGCTTCAGTATCGGAGTCCCTTGGCGCTGAACACCTTCTCGCCGTCCTGCTTCATGGTCCCAACCACGGTGACGGCGGAATTCACAGGCACGTCCGTCACGGTGAACCCAGCCGCCTTCGTGTCCACTCGGATTACTCCAGAAGAGTCACGCAGCATGAACCAGCATCCCGCAACGGGACACTTCTCTGTCATCACGCCCTGAATGAGCACGGTCGCTGCCGGCTTGAGCTCTCGGACCTGGGCAGGAGCCGATGATCCCGGCTCCTGTCCAAGAACCGTGCCTTCAGCCTTGGCGCAGCCAATGAGTGCGATAGCACACGCCGGCGCCAGCATCAGCTTGAGCTTATGGAATGACAGTGTAGCCATTGTTGTCATCCGGGTAGGCTGGCGGTGAGCATTGGAGCGAGATGCCCTTCTCAGAGATCATCTTCGCATGACCATCGCCAAAGTAGGCGACTCGACCGGGCCCGCCCCAGCGGTCGAACCAGTGCTTTACGGCCTCGTCGCTGTGCCACCCAAGTATCTCAGCTCCCATGTAGGTCTCGGCGGGTCGCGGAAGAGCAGCCATCGTTCCCAAGCGTGTCATCACTGTGTTCAGGCAGTAGCTCGTGCCCTCGCCGCCCTGGGCCACCTCGCGCCACATCTGGGCGGTGGTAGGCTCAGCGGGAACAAGGGTGCGAGAGACGCCGATGTCACTCGGGCAGGCAAAGATGCCATGATTCTTGATGTACGGAATAGCAAAGATCCGCGGATCGTAGGGCACACCGGTAACTTTGTGAATGGGCCGACAGGGCTTGCAGGGGAAGCCGCCGGGGCGGAACGCCCACTCCGAACCCACCGCAGCAGGCGAGTTATTGGGCGGGAAGGTCTCGTCAAAGTCCTGAACATACATCATCCAGGCCATTCCGAGTTGCTTTACGTTGGACGTGCAGGCGATCTTTCGTGCCTGCTCGCGTGCTCGTGCAAATACGGGAAAGAGAATCGCAGCCAGAATGGCTATAATAGCGATAACTACTAACAGCTCAATGAGTGTGAACGCCCTGCGCTTCATGATCATTTCGGTCCCGTGGCCTCCTAATTTTGCAGATGTGTGCGATTGCACATTCGAACCGTTACATTGTAAGGCGGCCAGATTAAGGGGGCCTTAATCCAGGCTTAATGATCTCTAATGATTCGCCCTTGCTTGTTGCCTTGTACCCCAGCTGAGCGGGCGGCATGGTGACAGGCCAGTGTAGGGAATTATACAGCATCTTGTCCGTTGAACGTGTTGGTTGATCTACCGGAGTTGCACTGATATTCGTGACGCTGCGCCAAGGCGCAGGAGCGCGGCAGCAGAAGCGCGAATGACCCGAATGAGCAGCAGACGAACGGACGATTGAACGCCGAAAGGGGCTCCACCAGGATGAGCAGTCCGCATAAGCCCAATCCAGCCGCTGTCGCCGCACTGCTGGGCCTCTTGGTGGTGGGTGTGGGAGGCGCGTTCTGGATGCGTTGGCGCACCATCGAGAAGCGAGAGGCGCCGGCCGTCATCGCGAGAATCAATGAGACCGGTCTGGGGCTCTTTGGCGACGCGCTCGTCCGAGGAGACCTGGGGGATGCCGGGGCAAAGTATAGCTTCATGTATGAGGCTGCGCGGGAAGTGGCGCGCTCTCGGGGGCTGTATGGCAACCGGGATTCGCCGAACTATGCCGATGTAGTCAAGTTCCAGCTTGCCCGCGGCTGGAGCCCGGACAAGGCGGGAGTGCTGCCGCCCACGGTAGCCGGCAAGAGGCAGATGATTGAGCAGTTGCCATTTGCCCGAGCCACGGCGACCGGCGTAGACGAATATCTTGGGATCGCTCCTATCGTGTGGGCTGCGCATCGCGGCCACGTTCGCGTAGCAAAGTTGCTGCTGAATGCTGGGGCGAATCCGAACGTCACTGCGACGTTGCCGCCTCCGCCGACCAGACTTCTCGACGATGCGTCTGGCGAGCCATTGCGGGGCTCGACAGCTCTCATGGCGGCGGTCGCAGGCAATCACGTTGAGATTGCCTCCATGCTCTTGGAGGCGGGCGCCGCGCCGGAAGCGAGGCGCAGTGACGGCAAGACGGCAACGGATCTGGCAATTGAGGCGAAGAACTCCAAAATGGCTGCACTGCTGAGCGCGGCGACGAAGCGCTAGCCATCTCCACCTACGATGTTCGGGACGGCGGCACACGCTGAAGCACCGTCATTCCCGCATGTCGTTAGCGGGAATCCAGGATCCCACTTCTGGATTCCTGACTCCGCAAGAGTTTCAGTGAAGCACACGCTCAGTCACGAATAGATCGGGCCAGACACAGGGTTAAGTGCCGTCCAGCGGAACGACGATTGACTGTAGCCGTTACGCAGGTTGTGATACAATAGTTACCGAGGGGAGTACACCATGAATGGAGAAGTTGGAACCCGAACGGACCGCATGACGGATGCTGAGTGTCGCGCCGAGATCGAGGCGATATTTGCCGAGATGGACGTGGTAGACGCGAGGATGGAGAGTCGTCGGCACGAGATCAACAGGCTGAAAGAGGAGACGCACGAACTTCGCCGAGAAAGTCGTGAGATCCTGGCCAAGCTGGGTGTGGTGCTGTAGACATGTGGGCAAAGTTGGTAGACCATGCCAGACGACTCTTTTCACTTCAACGCAGAGTAGATGAGCACGACAACGACATTCGGGAAGTGCGCCTCGAGCTTAAAGAGCTTCGGGACGAGTTTAGGGGACTTGAGAAGGCCCTGCGCGAGTTCAGGCACGAACAGCTTCGAGACAGGGACCTCGCAGAGCGGGACCGAGAGAACCTGGTGCTGCGTTTGGAGAACACAATCCTGCGAATGGAACGCGGACTGCCTCTCGGACCGACAGGGGACAAGTCCGGCAACTAAACCGAGTGCAGTTGGCTACCGCTTTCTGCCTACCCCAAACTGATCCCCGCACCTCACCGGCCGTCCGTCTTGCCACAGAACCTCGAGCATCTTCTCGCTCTGCACCGAGCGGCCCATCTCGTCCGCAAGGAGGGCGTGAGTCCTTCTCATCTTAGTCTCGATCACCTCGCCCGTGGATGGCAGCGCATACTTGCCATCTAGCGTGAACGTGATCCAGCCGGGTTCGCCTCGAACCGGCAGTGAGGCAACCTGAACCGGCGGCATCTTGCGGTTGTCGAAGATGTGTACACGCTTGTTTGCCGCGTCCGCCACCCATACCTCGGTCTCGTCCGGTGAAAGCGCCACTCCGTGGCTAGGGCAGCCGTGGCGCAGGACTGGACCCTGCTTAAAACCGGTCACCTCCACGCGGGCTAGCAGTTTGCCGGTGGTTAGGTCGGCCACCTCGAAGCCCAGGAGGTCGTTGACGTTCACATAGGCGCGCTTGCGTTTGCCGTCCACCGTGAATGGCCGAATGACGTGCCCGAAAGGACCAATGCTGGACACCAACTCCAGCTTGCGCGTGTCCAGCACCGGCATCATTTTCGACTTCAGCCCGCCGAGATAGACGAACCGACCGTCGAGCGATGCGACCGTGTTGTGGGCGCCGCTGTCGGGCCGAACCCGCTTGATCTCCTCGCCGTTTGCGGTGTCCACGATGGACCAGGTGGGACCTTCGAGCGACGGCATGTAGATGCGGCTGCCGTCGGGCGAGATTGCCATTCGGTCGCACCCGCCCTCGTAGGCGCGTTCCCAGACGGGCTTTTCGGTCACCATGTCGATGCAGAGCATGCGCTTGATGGTGCCGACATAGAGGCGCGCGGTTTTTGCCGAGGCGCAGATGCCCTTCACGTTCTCGGCGGCCTTTGGCGAGCCCGGTTCGAACGTTGGGATGCGGCGCAGGAAGCGATGGCCGTCGTCCCCGTCGAAGACGAGCACCCCAACGCCGCCGTATTCGGTGTAGTTGCGCACGCCTGGAGAGGCGACGTAGAGCAGGCGGCGCGGGGTGGGCTGGGCGCTCGCGCGGAGCAGGGTCGGGCCAATCGCTGTAGTGGCAGCAGAATTGAGTAGGAATTGTCGTCTGTTCATGGTTGCTCCAGCTAGAAAAGTCGATTTGTTATCTTGCCTACTTCACGTCGCTCGGGAAAGCGTTACAGACTGTCAAACCGTCATTCCCGCATGTCCTTAGCGGGAATCCAGTTCTGCACTTTTGGATGCATGCTTTCGCAGTAATGACGGCGGAGCGAAGGCACCATCATGAATTATGCGGATTAGCGACCGGTGGGAGCTGCCAGACTGGCTCGCCACCAATTCGGGAAGTGACGGTGATACCAGTCAAGAAACTCGGGGTTGAATTCCTTCCCCTTCAGGACAAACGGTACGTCGGGAAAGTGAGGAACCAGCGTCACCCTGAGCCGATTCGCATCGTGCGAGGTCATTCGCAGCGAGTCCACCCAGATATTAAGGCAACTAAAGTCTCCGAAACATGCTTGGAGCAAATAGACCAGATAGATCTTCCGAGTTGTATCGCGCTCGCCACTCAATCGCAGAAGCACTCTCGCATGGCCGAAATGGCCAGCCTGAGTTAGAACTGAGTCAAACCCAAGTGTGGAAGTGGACCACGGCGACTTATCTAGTATTGTCGACAGTATTGGATCGACCGCTCGATCACCAAGCGAACGGAGTTTCTCTAGGACTGCAATCTGCTCGTAAGGTACGTTCTCGCCTTCCAGCCAAGCGTACTCCCAGATGTAGTACCAGGTCTGAACGGTACGATAGCCAACGAAGGCTGCATAAAGCGCAATAATGGTCAGCGCAACCTGGTATTGCCTCTTCATGTTCCGAACAAACTGGAATGCTCGTGTCATGTGTTTCGCTCATTCACTCAGCGGGCCAAGTGCTGCGCCCTGATGCTCAATCTGGTACGCCTAATCAGTGCCGGCGACTACCTCTATCTCACTCCAGAGTCCTTGTAGGCCCAACGGTTTCACATAGGTCGTGAAGTCGACAAAGTTCGTAATCGACAAGTCAGTTCCGTCCGGCCACATTGCATCACATTCGTCGCAAAGCCGGACGTGTTCGTGAGTCGCGAGGATGCGCACATCGACTACCCGACCCTGCCCATCGCATCTTGGACATACCATTATCCACACCTCAAAATCACTAGGCTGGACCGTACGGCGGTGCAGCGTGTCAACTTGGCTGTCGACGAATATGGTCATCAGGGCTAGCCCTCTTTGAGAAGTCCCAGGCACTTGACACGCACATACTCTTCAAAGTTGTCCGCTTCGAAGTAGAGGCCTCCGAAATCGTGGTCAAATGTCCAAATCAAACCCTTAGCGTCCATGCCAATGGGATTACCCCCATGATCAGTTGAGATTATCACCCACTCTTCGGCTCCCGGCCATCCGTCGGCTCGATAGTGCTTCGTCATCTCTACGACAGACCACGTATTCACTCCCATAACCTCAACGGGTCTCAGGCCGTAGATTGGATATGGGCCAACCATCGCTCCACCAAAGCGGAGGAGAAAGTCACGATACTCCTGCGGAAACGGAACACCGACGGCCTCACACGCTCGGTCGACTTCCTCAACGGTGGGCAATGTCTCAGCCCGAAGTATCGGCGAGCTGGACAAATGCAGAGTCAACCGGTTCCAGGTATCTGGGCTCATGTCGCCGACCTTTATGGTTTCCTAGAAGTGGTGCCGAAAACGGCGTTTTCAGGCTTGCTAGGCAAGTCGGCATCAAGCCAAACATATACGTGAGATAATCTCGTTTCTCCTTCTTACACAGGCCAATAAT
>VFKD01000649.1 GCA_009885735.1 bacterium | reverse complement strand
TCCACTTCATCGCCCGCGGTGTCCGTCTTGCCCTCTGCCTTCTCTTGGTTTATCTTATCACGCAATTCTCGGAATGTCATGCGGCGGTTATCAACTATCTCGGACTGCACGATGCCCTTGAAGTCGCGCCCCACCTTCACGTTCCTTGGCAGAGTATTAGTCTCAGCCTGCTGGAAATAGAGATCGGCCTGTACGTGGCCTGTCGATTCGGGATTCAGATACTTGACGTGACCGTTATAGAAGGTCCAGTCCAACCCCGCTGGGTCGTGAGCGCGAGCGGACTCCGCATAGACAATCGCCACAGGATGCCCCTTGAACTTCGGGTCCTCGCTATACTTCACGATTGTAACTCGGCGCAACGTTTTGGTCTTGGCGTCGAAGCCGCCAGCAATGGTCACCATCTCGTCGATGGCATCCTCGCCTGGCCGCTTCACATTGTACTGCAACCATCTGTCAGACACACGCCGGTTGCTGGTCATCTCCTCCATCAAGCTGTAGAACATCCGCTGGGCTGGAGGCACCACCGTCTCGTTCCATGCGACTGTCACGATGCTCATCAAGGCTCCGACGTAGATGACCGGCCTGCAGATTCGGAAGAAACTGATTCCGCTTGCAAAGAGGGCAATGTGCTCGCTGTCGCCCGAGATCCTGCCGAAAGCCAGCAGAGTCCCAAGCAGCATGCTCATCGGGAGGGTCTGCGTGAGCAGAACCGGCAGGCCACAGAGCGTCACCTTCATCACTAGGAGCGGTGGCACTCCATTCACGAGGAGTTCGGTGACCTTGAAGAGGTACGTTGCCCCGAAAAGCAGCATCATGAAGAGGAGAATGCTGTTGAGAAGCGGTGCTAGCAGCTCACGTCCGATAAGTCGGTCGACTACCTTCATGCGGAAGCGCCTAGCTCCCGGAACTGTCGCTCGTCGTACACGCTAGCGAGGCTGTGCCTCAGACCGCCGAGCTGAATAGGCGCCGTGAGGCTGCCCAACATTATGGTAGCGCTCCTCACGATCCTGGCGGCTGGTGGCACCAGAGAGTACAGCCCTGTATTGTCATGTTGAGCAGAGCTTCGGCCGTTTGGAAGCGCGTCATTCCCGCATGGTGCTAGCGGGAACGAAACATCCAGGCGTATCCGAACTGCAGTGGCCGGACCCTTCGACTTCGCGGCGATACGGCTGCCGCATCGCTCAGGGTGACAATAACTATTCCTTCGGACCAGGCCAAGATACTGGACCGGATGCCAAAACCTGACACGACTACTACACCTTTTCGGTCTCAAGATATCTAGTGTCCAAACCCATCGCCGAAATAGAACTGTCTGGCGATGGGATCGTTCGGCAACTCATCGGAGTCGCCGGCGACCTTGATCTCTCCGTCGGCGATGATATAGGCGCGCTCGGTTATCTTGAGGGTCGCCTGGACGTTGTGGTCGGTGATAAGGATGCCGATACCGCGATTCTTGAGATCCGTGACAATCTGCTGGATATCTTGAATGGCAATTGGATCTACGCCTGTGAACGGCTCGTCGAGCAGGATGAAAGCGGGTCGCACCGCGAGCGCCCGAGCGATCTCCACGCGCCTGCGCTCTCCGCCGGAGAGCGTCTTGCCTCGGTTTGGCCGCAGGTGCGCTATGTGCAGGTCCGCGAGGGTCTCGTCTATGCGGGTGTTCTGCTCGGCGCGGGAAATGCCGACATGCTGAAGCACCAGCCGAAGGTTGTCCTCCACGCTGAGGTCGCGAAAGACAGATGGCTCTTGCGGCAAGTAACCCACTCCCAACCTTGCCCGACGATACATGGGCATGTGGGTGATGGGCTTGCCATCCAGCAGCACGCGGCCTCGGTTTGGCTGAACGAGGCCCACCATCATGTAGAACGTTGTGGTCTTGCCCGCTCCGTTTGGCCCGAGCAGCCCCACGACCTCGCCCTGTCGCATCTGCAGGCTCACGCCATTTACCACGCGGCGGCCACGGTAGACCTTGAGGAGATCCTCGGCGGCTATCTCCACGCCGAATATCCTCCCATTAGGGCGCCTTGCGATCCGGGACTTTGCCTGCCGGCTTCTTGTCGTCCGGATTCTTGTCGTCCGGATTCTTCACCCGCTCCTTGATGCGAATTTCGATCTTTCCCTTCTGCTCCTTGTCATCAATCTGCACTAAGGTGTCCTTCGTGCTCATGTCCACGGTTACCGTCTCGCCGCTGAAGGGGGACCCCTCGGGTGGAGTGCGCGGTGTGGTCACCACCGCCGTAACGCCGCCATCCAGCACCAGGACCCGCCTCTCGAGGTCATAGAGTGCGCGTTTCGCCTCGCCGCGAATCATCTCTCTGCCGGTTCCATCCGACGATGGCTGGTCACCCGAAAACGTGACCGGCCCGTCCAGCTCGATGATGCCCTTGGTCTTGTGGAAGGTGCCCTTGGCGGCGGTCGCCTTGATCACTCTCACGCCGCCGGGGATTCCGCTCGGGCTGGAACCCGAATACCTGACGCTGCCGACGGCCACTACCCGCTCAACCTGATTCTTGGACATCGGCAGAATGTATGCCGTGATGAGGTCTGCCTGCAGGCGGTCCTTCGTGCCCTTCTTGGCATCGTCGCTCTCTACAACGGTCTGCGGACCTTTCACCATTGCCGATATACCGAACGTGATCGAGGCCTGAGTGTAGTTGGAAAGCACGACATCGCCAAACACGATAGGCTGGCGGTCGGCGGGTTTCAGTTGCGGCGCTGCCTGTTCGCTGGACGCAAGCCTGAGGATGCCGGAGACCAGAACAGCAACAGTGGCCGAGATGCGCAGCGAACGAGTAACCATGATCCTATGCCTCCCAGCAGCGCACGAGCAGAATCCGCCGCCCCGTGCTGCCTACGGGATGCGAAGTGTTTTGAGGGCTGTGTCAATAGTCACGCGCTGTATGGGTCCACCGCGAACAGTCTCTTCGGCGCCCAGCCCGGCCCGGTGCGAGAAGTACACGTTTCCTTCAGCAACTATAAGGTTCTTTGCGGTGTACCAGGTAATACGGCTTGCCGTCACCGTGGTTCCCGGAGGGTCGAGGCTGGTGACACGAACACCCTGATACGCAACCACCCTGCCCCTGGACTGGTCGGCCTTGACTACTGGCGATGTAAACGCGGCCTTCGCTACACCGTCTCGATAGAACCTACCGTTTGCCTTTTGAATCGTTCCGGACTGACTTTCCGCGTCCAACTTGCCTGTAGCGGCATTGACCTCGAGGAC
>VFKD01000678.1 GCA_009885735.1 bacterium | reverse complement strand
CGAATAGCGCCGATGCGCTCTGTGAAGAAGCGTGAACAGGCGGAGCCTCTTGATGAGATCACGCTTTGGCAGCTTGTGCCTCGCCACATACAGTCGCTGGTTGCAATGGGTTCTGATGGGGTGGCGCAACACAGCTACAAACGAGGATTTAGAGAATCGCGCCTCGAGATGATCCGTCGATTGCTGGATCCCACTCTGTCGCTCGAGGACGCTGCCCGGCTATTGAATGTTTGCCCCACCACGGTTCGTCGCTACACAAACCGGGGCTTGCTGACACACCAGCGCACACCCGGAGATCAACGTCGGTTTCGGCTCTCGGATGTGTTGGCGTTTCTTGAGGAGCAATCTCGTCTTCCAATTGTAGACCAAGGTTAGCCGCTTGTTCTCCTCATTCGTTGCGATGGCGCTGATCCCAGCTCGCAGGGGCAAGCCGTGCGCATAGGGATGTTCTCGGAAACCTTCGATCCTACTGCGAACGGGATCAGCACGTCAGTTCGAACCTTGATTGACGAACTGCGCTCGGCGCACCATAACGTTGTGCTCGTCGCGCCGCACTATCAGGACTATGAGGATGAGTCGCCGTTCGTGCTTCGCGTGCCGTCGATTCAGACACGGCTGAACGCGGACTATCCGTTGGCCTATCCTTGGTTTCGGACCCTGCGTCGAGACATCGCCCGCATCGAGCCAGACATCATTCACTCGCACAACCCGTTCTTCCTGGGAATCCTGGCAGACAAGGTGGCAAGGCTCGAGGGCCTTCCGCTGGTCTCGACCTATCACACGCTCTACAACCACTACGCGCACTATGTTTTCTTTCTGCCGGACCCTGCCATACAAGGCCTGTTAAAGTGGTGGCTTCCCGAATACTACGCCAAGTGCAAGGTCGTAATCGTCCCGTCCAGAGTCGCCGAGGAGTCTCTCCTATCTTATGGGGTAACTACTCCGGTGCGGATTATCCCTACGGGAGTTCCTATTCCAAGCGTTGATGCAGTGAGTGAAGAGGCACAGCGTGAGGCAAGGAAACGGTTCAGCATTCCTCAGGGCGCCCAACTGCTCTTGTACGTGGGGCGCGTGGCGCAGGAGAAGAACCTGGATCTAGTCCTCGACGCTTTCTCTATTCTGTCTTCTGAGTTTCGGAAGGTACATCTTCTCGTGGTTGGTGGTGGACCGTACCTTGAAGATGCAACCCAGCTTGCCCTGGAGGGTGCCGCGCCGGACCGGGTTCACTTCGCTGGCGCTCAGCCCCACGATGGACTCGAGGCGCTCTACGCGGCGGCAGACATCTTTGTCTTTGGCTCGAGTACGGAGACCCAGGGGTTGGTCATCGCGGAGGCACGCGCATCGGGAACTCCAAGCGTAGTGGTGGATGGCGGCGGCGCCTGCGAGACTGTGCGAGATGAAGTGGACGGACTAGTTGTGCCGTCGGAGCTAGAACCTTTCACCGAGGCAATTAGGAGGCTGCTCCTAGATCCCGACCGACTGGATGCGATGAACGCCGCGTGCCGTATTAACGCACACGATTTCACGCCGGAAGCGATGTGCAGGCAGGTCCTTGATGTCTACTCGGCTGCTCGGGGCGTTGCCGACGGAGTGCTTGCGGGTGCGGTTTCGATCTAGATAGGACAAGATAGGTTAGGGAGAAGTTATGCGACTAGTTGTGTTGGCCGGACTGCTGGACTTGTTTTTGCATATCGACCGGCACTTGCAGGGGGTCATCGATCAGTACCAGACGGCAACTTACCTGATTCTGTTCGTGATAGTCTTTGTAGAGACGGGCTTGGTAGTCATGCCCTTTCTGCCGGGCGATTCGCTGCTCTTTGCTGCAGGTGCGCTCGCCGGAGCGCCTAACTCTCCACTGAACGTGCTGGTGCTGGTGGCGATATTGATATTGGCAGCCTTGTCGGGAGACAATGTGAACTACTTTGTGGGCAACAAGCTGGGCATGAAGCTGTTCTCCAAACCGAACTCGAAGTTGTTTCGCCGAGAACACCTTGTGAAGACCCATGCATTCTTCGAACGCTACGGCGGCAAGACCATCATCATGGCTCGGTTTGTGCCAATTGTGCGCACATTTACTCCCTTCGTCGCCGGCGTGGGCGCAATGAAGTACCGGACGTTTATTGGGTTCAGCGTGCTCGCTGCAGTTCTGTGGGTAGGTATCTGCACGTTCGCTGGCTATTTCTTTGGCCGGATTCCTATAGTCCAAAAGAACTTCTCGCTCGTCGTCGTTGCTATCATCTTCATCTCCGTGGTGCCCATGGCGATCGAGTTGGTCAAGGCGCGACGCGAAAAACATAGGAAGAGCAACGAAGCCACTGATGCAGGTGCGTAACGATGTCAGGCGAGAGGATATGCCCATAATGGAGACTACGGAGGGAGAATTGCCATGAAGCTAATCGCAACGATGGTGGCTGCGTCGATGGTCATCGCCGTCGCCGGAGCGGATGTGAAGCCGGACCTGGTGTCGAGCGGGAAGCGTGTCGACCTTAAGAAGGCGCTCATGCCTGAAGGAACAACAGTCATGCTGTTCATTCAGGACACAAGCGTGATGGAACAGCAGTTTCTGGAGGACCTCCAGAAGGCTCTGCCCTCAGGCCAGAAGCTTGCGCTCAAACTGGTGCGCATAACTTCGCTGGAAGCCGAAGCGGCCAAGCAGTTTGACGTGGCTTCCACGCCGACCGCAATTACATTCGACCGGTGGGCCAAGGAGATAGGCCGCAGTTCTACCCCGGACGAAATAAAGGCTGCCGTGCGCAAAGGCACGCTGATGGGCCGCATCAAGTGGATTGATGAGGACGACCCGAAAGCGGCGGAGATATACGGACCTCAGCTTCGGCCCGGAAGGATGCTTCCAGGAATCGTCAAGACCTACAGCCTTCGGCCAGAGGCGTTCAGCATCTTCAACACAATGTCTAAGATCCACTTCACAGACGGGTTTCTACCGAGGAGAGACCATGAGGTGATTGCTGCCTACGTCTCGGGGCTCAACAAGTGTAAGTTCTGAGTGGGCTCGCATGCGGCCGCGTTGCGGTCGCTCGGAGGTGAGCAGGATCTCGTAGACGCAATAGGCACCGGGAACTTGAAGGCAGCAAAGAACATTAGCCCGCGCGACGTGGCGCTGCTCACGTTTGTGCGAAAGCTGACGCTTGAGCCAGGTGATATGAACGACGGTGATGCGACCGCGATGCGCGCCGCCGGATTCTCGGACGAGCAGATATGGGAGGCCGCACTCGAGGTAGGTATGTTCTCGTGGCTGAACCGTATGGCGGACGTCTACGGGCTTGACTATCCCAGCGGCGGCTGGATGCCGCCCGGTCTCAAGGAGAAGCTTGAGGCGGAGCGCAAGTAGGGGAAACCCCCCGTGGTTGCCCAAGCACGCAAGGGCTGCCGCCCCGTGGTTGTCCACCGACACGTATCTGCATGGGCTGCGGCGCGGGGTATAATCTCCTCGCCCTCAGCCCCTGCAGGCACGTTCGTACAGTGGGATTTGTGGTTCCATGGGGCCAAACTCACATAATGGAGAAAGCGATTTGAGCATGCACGTGACGCCGGACGGCAAGAAGCTGGTTACCGTCATCCCTGGCGATGGAATTGGTCCCGAGTGCGTCGATGCCACAAAGCGAATCATCGAGGCCACCGGTGCACCGATAGCCTGGGAAGAGCGTTACGCAGGCGAGAGCGTATTCAAGCAAGGCATTGCGTCCGGCGTGCCCACAGAGACAATAGAGTCCATTCACAAGACTCGGTGCGTGCTGAAGGGCCCATTGGGTACCCCGGTAGGCTTTGGTGAGAAGAGCGCCAATGTGACATTGCGAAAGCTGTTTGAGACCTACGCAAATGTCCGCCCAGTTCGGGAGTTCCCCGGTGTCAAGACGCCCTATTCTGGCCGCGGTATCGACCTGGTGGTCGTGCGTGAGAATGTCGAGGACCTCTACGCGGGCATTGAGCACATGCAGACTCCGGGCGTGGCGCAATGCCTGAAGTTGATCTCCCGGAAGGGCTGCGAGAAGATCGTTCGCTTCGCCTTCGAGTTTGCACGCGCCGAAGGCCGCAAGTCAGTGGCCTGCGCCACGAAGTCGAACATCATGAAGCTCACCGAAGGCACGCTGAAGCGGACGTTCGAGGATGTGGCGAAGGAATATCCCGACATCGAGTCGTGGCATGTCATCGTGGATAACTGCGCTCACCAGCTTGTAAAGAAGCCCGAGCAGTTCGACATTATCGTGACGACCAACATGAACGGCGATATCCTGAGCGACCTTACCTCTGCGCTCGTGGGTGGCCTTGGGTTCGCGCCGTCGGCAAATCTCGGTAACCATGTCTCGATCTTCGAAGCAGTACATGGTTCGGCGCCGAAGTATGCCGGCAAGAACGTCATCAACCCCACTGCGGTGCTCGGCTCTGCAATCATGATGCTGAGGCACCTTGATGAGTTCGATGCGGCCGCTGCTATAGAGAACGCGCTGCTTGTAACGCTGGAGGACGGGAAGACTCGCACCGGCGATGTGGTGGGCTACGACAAGTGTGCCAAGACGAGTGAATATGCAGACGAGATCATCCGCAACTTGGGTCGAAAGTCGACCGCTTGGAAGGTACGGGAGTACAAGCCGATTCTACTGCCGCAGGTGACGACCAATCCCGTGATGGTGACGCCGAAGACTCGACGAGTCGTTGGGATGGACTACTTTGTGGAGTGGGGCGGCACGCCGGAGGAGTTGGGCAAGAAGGTCGAAGGGCTCGTTGAAGGCTTGCCAGTTGTGCTGAAGATGATCTCAAATCGCGGCACCAAGGTCTATCCCAGCATGGGCGCCATAACGGACTGCGTGGATCAGAGCCGCTGCAGGCTGGTCCAGCGCAACCCTGACGGCGACTTGTCGAATGCCGACCTAGCAGCCATCGTCACAAAGTTGGGCGCCAGCGTCAACTGGGCTCATCTGGAGAAGCTGCAGGAGTTCGACGGCCAGCCCGGCTACACGAAGGCACAGGGCGAGGACTAGCGCGCCAGGTCCCGCGTGTATCGGTAGGGGCAGGCCCCAGTGCCAGCCCACAACGAGGGCGATCGGTCGTCCGTGTATCGGTAGGGGCAGGCCCCCGTGCCTGCCCACAAAGTAGCCCACCCTAGGATGTGCCGCCGACAGTGCCTGAGTAACGTCGAATTATGCTGCATGTTGCCTCCCACCACATCTGCGGGGATTACCAACTAAAGCCATGCCTACCGAAGACCAAGTTGCTGAACCAGCCGCGTCGTCGGTTGCACTCCAGGGCGTCCCAAAGGGCTACCCCTATGTCTCTTCTCCAGCCTACTTGACACCGGCTGGAACGTCCTATTTGCGCTTTCCCGGAGTACACCTTGTTTCGAAGCCGCAAGTGTCATTCGAGAGTTTGGGGGACTTCCTAGGAGGCTTCGACGAGGCGCTCGACTTTCCACAGTACCTGGACGACCCAACGGCCCTTCCAGATGGCGCTCACCTCTGCAAGGTAGCAGGCCAGACCTGCTACATGAGCTTTGGCCCGAAGCGGACCTACAACACGGATGCACAGCGGTACTTTCAGAATATCAAGGAGTCCGGCCATGGCTCCGTGCTGGAGCACGCCAACTTCAGCTTCCTGTTCTATGGCATCTCGCGGAGCGTCACGCACGAGTTGGTGCGGCATCGCGCCGGTTTTGGATACTCACAGTTGAGCCAGCGGTACGTCTCGGGCCGCGTGCTGCGGTTTGTGGAGAGACCCGAATACGTGAACGACCCAGACCTGCATGCGCGGTTCGAGGAGCGCATTGATCGAGCTGCGGCGGACTACGAAGCTATTGCCTCCGCGCTTCTAGAGCGGCAGAAGCAGGGCACGGAGATACTGTCGGCTGAGCACAGGACCGACTTGCGAAAGAAGGTCCAGCAGACCGCAAGGTCTGTGCTGCCGAACGAGGCCGAGGCGCCCATCGTGGTGACCGGCAATGCCCGAGCCTGGCGGCACGTCATCGAGATGCGCGCAAACGAGCACGCGGAGACAGAGATACGCGCGCTGATGTTCAGCGCCTATTTGTGTCTTGCGGCCGTTGACCCAATCCTCTTTGGAGATTATGAGACCGTGCGCTATGCAGACGGCACGCAAGGCGTGAAGACGCAGTACAAGAAGGTGTGAACAAACGCTGAGGGCTCAGCTCATGGGACGGATAGGACCAATGGGACGTATAGGTCTCATAGGTCCAATACGTCCCATTGCCCTTTAGTGCCTACACCTTCCCCCAAGCCCGCAGGTTACGCAGGCTGATCTCGATGCTCTCGAATGGCGGGCGAGCGCACGTATCTTGCTCTACGATATACCACTCTGCTCCCGCCTCCTCGGCTGCGGAGAACATCGCCTGAAAGTCCAGTACGCCCTCGCCGACCTCGGCAAACGAGCCTGCCTCGTCCTGCGCCATGTCCTTGAGGTGCACGAGCGGCACGCGCCCGGCGAGCTTGCGGAGATACTCGACCGGATCTTTACCGCCCTTGGCCACCCAATAGACGTCCAACTCGGAATGGACCTTGCCTGCATCCGCTGATTCGAAGAGAATGTCTAGCCCGGGCTTGCCTTCGAACAGGTCGAACTCGAACGCATGGTTGTGGTAGCAGAATGTTAGGCCGCGAGCATTGCATGCGTCGCCAATACGCTCAAAGGTGGCTGCGAGCGCGCGATAGTCGTCGGCCGTCCTGCGCCGCTCCTCGCCAATCCATGGGCACACGATGTACTTGTTGCCGATGGCCTCATTGTAATCTAAAGAAGCGGCCAGGTTGGTTTCAAGTTCATTGAGATTGACGTGGCAACCCGCCACGGCGAGGCCGAGACCATTGAGCATGCTTGCAAGGTCCGATGCGGGCTTGTTGTATGTGCCGGCCAGTTCGACGGCAGTGTAGCCAATCTTTGACACTTGGGCAAGAGTTCCGGCCAAGTCCTCGCTTGCCTCATTCCGAACCGTATACATCTGAAGTGCGACTGGTATTGTGTTCAATCGTGTGCTCCTTCCGATGCCATTATGTCCCAAGGTTGTAACAGTTCAGGTGTCGTGAGAATCTCGAATTACGAGTCCAATATGGGCTAGCAAAAATAGTTACTCATACCAGGAGTCTTCAGGGAGGTCGATGGTGAATAGTAGTG
>VFKD01000635.1 GCA_009885735.1 bacterium | reverse complement strand
TTGTCACTCGGCGCACCCGGTATGAGCTAGGCCGAGCGAAAGCTCGTGCCCACCTACTTGAGGGCCTACAGATCGCGCTGGACAATATCGATGAGATCATCCGCATCATTCGGGCGGCGGAGGATGAGTCTATTGCCCGCGCCAACCTTATGACTCGATTCGCCTTCACGCAGATTCAAGCGACGGCTATCCTGGAGATGCAGCTCCGCCAGCTCACTCGGCTCAACGGCGCTCGGATTGAGGAAGAGTACCGAGCGAAGCTGAAGGAGATCGGCGTCTACGAGGACATCCTGTGCGTGCCGGCTCGCGTGGACGCGATCATCAAGGGCGAGCTGAAGGCCCTGCGCGACAAGTTCGGCGACGATCGCAAGACCCGCATCCTGGCTACCGAGGCCGAGGAGATAGGCGAGGACGACCTCGTTCCCGAGGAAGATACTCTCGTCTGCATCTCGCGCACGGGATATGTTAAGCGAGTTCCTCTCGACACCTACAAGACTCAGAAGCGGGGCGGACGCGGAATCATTGGCGCGAACACGAAGGAGGAGGATTCCATTGAACACCTCTTTCTGGCGAACACGCACGACTACCTTCTCTTCTTCACCAGCCGCGGCAGAGTGTATAAGCTGAAGGCTCATGAAGTTCCTCAGACGAGCCGAACCGCCATGGGCACCCACATTATCAACCTCATCAGCATTGAGCCCGGCGACGTGGTGACGGCTACGGTTCCTGTGCGAAACCTCAATGAGGCCGAGGGCTTCATGTTCTTCGCCACACGGGACGGCGAAGTAAAAAGGGTCGATCTCAAGGCGTTTCGCAATCTGCGTGCGAACGGCCTCATCTGCTTCGATCTCGAGGGAGATGATGAGCTCAAGTGGGTGAAGCTTACGGACGGCGAGCAGCAGTGCTTGCTGGTGACGCGCGGCGGCAAATCGATCCGATTCAAGGAATCGAACATTAGAGCGTCAGGCCGCTCAAGCGGTGGCGTTCGCGGCATTGAGATGAGAGATGAGAACGGCAACCTGAAGGACCATGTGGTGGCAATGGATGTGGTTCGCGAGACGAGCGAGCTTCTGGTGGTTGGTGAGCGCGGTATAGGCAAGCGGACCGATCTGGCGCTCTACAAGGTCCAGTCTCGCGGTGGGAAGGGCCTCATCACGATGGATATCACCGAGAAGACCGGCTTCGTGGTGGATGCGCTCGTGGTGCAGCCGGACGACCGCCTGATGATCATCACGGCAAACGGGATTACGATCCGAATGGAAGTTGCGGGCATTCGCAAAGCGGGCCGCAGCACCCAGGGAGTGAAGCTCATCAAGGTGGCGGATGGCGACCGTATCGGAAGCATTGAGCGCTTGGCTCGGACGGAAGAGATGAACGAGGAGATCGACCGCATTAAGGGCGAGGGGTAGCGCGATACGCCTTGCCCACGCGCTCAACGTGGTTCTGCCGAGCTGGATATTACGCACCCTTCGACTGCTCGTCGATAGGGCTGACGAGCGCTCAGGGCGAACGGATATCGGTACGTGAACGGTATTGTCCTGCGCTAGCTCACCACTTGAATTCCGCGACGTACGTCAGCACAGTCTCCTTGCCTGCCGGTATGTTCACCTTCCATTGTCCGTTGGATGCGTCCAGCTTGGCATGAGGATGGCTCTCGCTCACGATCTTCCACTGCCCGCCGAACAACTGAACCACCCGCACGTCCACCGAAGTCGCCTTCTCGTTGTGCAGCACGATCTCGATGTGCCGACGCACTGTGCGCTTGCCGATCTTCTCCGTCTTCAGGACTCGCGACTGGGTGAAGATATCGAACGCACGCGCGAGCGTCACGTTAATCTTCTGGTCCTTCGGTGTGTCTGATATCGAGGCCGCCCCCGCATATCGAAGTGATCCGCTGGAATCCGATTCGTAGATCCGAAGCGCGCCGTGCGGGAGAGGCATGCCCAGACCATCCAGTGAGCGGTTGAAGAAGGTGAGCGCCACCTGAACTGAGCCCTTCTGCAGGCTGCCCGAATAGCCGTAATAGTCGTACGGATCGAGCCTCGGAGGGCGTGTACTGTAATCGCGCTTGATCTCCACGGACTTGGCGCCCAGCATCTTCAGGCGGTTCATCTGCTCCTGGCGAATGACGGTCGGCTTTACGATGGGGTAGAGGTGAAACTCACCAGAGGTCTCCGCGTCTCCGAAGGCTCGTCCGCCGCCGCCGCCCATCATGTTCTTTGAGGAACCATCCATAAACCCTTGTCTTCTCCCTGGAAGGGTCAAAGCTGGAACGGTCGCCATGGGTACCACGGCCCGGTTCGGACTGCCTGCGACGAGCGCCACCTTCGCATCGGGATAATCGATACCTGTCTGATTGACGACGGTGGCCCAGCACTCGAGAGCCAGCTTGTCGGATTTCGGATCGAGCGTGGCCACATAGTCCGCGCTCCACGAGAGGCCGCGCGTTAGGTACGCTACCTCTAGATCGGCGGCCTGCTTCGCAGGGCTCTCGGCCTGTACCCGAAGTTGAGGAATGGTCACCACATCCGCAGTTGCGGCCGCAACTATCGTTCCCTCTGGACGCACATAGAACTTGCCGTCGGACTGCAGCACGGTGTCGCCGTTGCCCTGAACCATGAGCTTTCCGCTCTGTCGCTCGGCCTCCTTCCCGTCCTGGCCGTAGCGCACCACCTCCACGTTCTTGCCCAGGTATCGCTTCAAGAGGGCGTCGCCCTCGGTTACGCCAAGGTCGTAGACCTGGGAGACGATCTCGGGCAGTGCATCGGTGTCTCCGCTCCAGCGCAGCAGAACCGACTGCGGGTCCATCTGCCGGCTTACGTCGGTCACCGCGAAAGAGTTTGTCCCTTTGCCCAGCACTTCAGGTCTCGACTCCTTCACCATGGCAAAGTCCTGAGCGTAGATGGTCAGCTCCACGGACTTGCGTGAACCGGTTCGGTCTTCCGCCTCCGCCGAGGTCGGATATCCACATCCAGCGATTGTCAGAGCCTGAAGCACCACAACAGTTATCGCGAGTGCTGAACCTGTTGATCTAGTCATCTTGGGGGCCTCCTTGGTGGGTTGAGCAGTCTGTGTAAGCAGTTAGTGGGCGGAACTGGGTGGATGGTTCACTTCAATTCCGCTGCACCATGGGAGATATACGGACTTAGCGAGATATTGTATCTTGGAGGTGTTGGGCAGTTGGCTTGAGACAGAACGCGACCCCACAGGCCCGCCCCATGAATGGAACTGTTCTGCGTGGCAAGAGATACTCACTCAGCGCTCCGGTACAAGTCTGGATAATAGGGCGAAAGCGCTAGGCGTAACTCAAATCACGCGGCGGTCAACCGAACTCATCCCGAAGTAGTTCGGCGGCGGAAGCAAGCGACTGCAGCTTGCCGCGCACCGCGGCCAGATGGTTCATTGGCCGAGCGGAAAACGTGCCGAATCCGCAGTCTGGGTTGAGGAAGAGTGCGGTCTTGGGGACGTACTCAAGCGCTTCTTTGGCCCGCTCAACAATAGCGACAGGTGATTCGATGTCGTCTGTCCGCGGGTTAACGGCACCAAGGCCGAGCTCCTTCCCGCCAATTCCGATGAGGTCGCCCGCTCGTGGCGTAGCATACTCCAGCACAAGCTGCTGTACGGTCATCCGCTCGAACCATGGGGCGAGGGGCGCATAGCTGCCGCGAAG
>VFKD01000069.1 GCA_009885735.1 bacterium | reverse complement strand
GTCAGTGCCATGGCGGTCAGCGCGCCATGGTGACAGGTGGTACATTTGGACTTCTCGCGCCACTTCACGGCTTCGGTGTCTAGGAACGAGGCGCCTCGCTCAATTGCTGAGCGCACCTGCTGCGGAGTGGCGCTTGGTATCGCTCCAGGTTTCACGTCGCTTGATGGAGAAGGGAGAACGGATGTTGCAAGTGTTAATAGAAGAGCGAGCATATAGGATGGCGCCTCTCTTGACAGATGAATCCGGCAAAGGATAGCTTATCATACCGCATGCATTGATCTTGCGGCTCGGTCTCGTTCACCCGGATGTTTCGACCCTTCGACAAGCTCAGGGCAGGCAAGGTTCGATACGGCTGAACCTCCGCTCACTTGTAAAGACTTGGGGAAACCGTTCGTCCTGAGCCAGGCTCAGCACTTTCGAGCCGGTGTCGAAGAATGCTCGGTCGGAGATCGAGCTGTATGAATGCGCGTCCTTCGACTGCTCGACGGTGCGGCTGTCTCGCGCTCAGGACGAACGGGTTTGCACTTGAGGGCCGAGGATGAACGGTTGCGCGTCCTTGACTGCTCGACGGTGCGGCTGTCTCGCGCTCAGGACGAACGGGTTTGCACTTGAGGGCCGAGAATGAACGGTTGCGCGTCCTTCGACCCTAAGGCAAGCTCATGGCCAGCCCACGTCCGATACGGCCAAACCTCCGCTCGACACGACTCCTACGTCGAACTTTGCGCCTGCCGCACGTGCCAGCACACTCCGCCGGGGTCGATGAGGTGCATCTCGCGGCCCCACGGAAACGCTTGCGGCGCCTTGACCTTCACTCCAGGGAATGCGCTTGGCAGATCCAGCGACGCAATCTCGGCCCAGTAGGCGTCGAGGTCGTTCACCTCAAAGGTCACCATCTGGTTCTCCTGCCACTCCTTCACGTCGCAGTCCTGCAGAATGAAGTAGGCGCCCCCGAACCTCAGTCCCGCGATGCCTTCGTGCTGCCACTCCGGCGCGAAGCCGAGGGCCGCGAAGAATTCGATGGCCTGGGTGAAGCTCTTGCCGGAAGGGACGAATGGGTAGAGGGTGGTGGCGGTGGTGTTCAT
>VFKD01000114.1 GCA_009885735.1 bacterium | reverse complement strand
TGGGCAGACCAAGGCGACAGCCTCATCTCGCTGATGGCGGAGTATAGAGACTTCTCCACGGAAGTCGTGTCCAGACTTGAGCGAGGAGCGTTGGGAGAGGAGTTCCAAAGCCGTTCACGCGTGATGGTGTGCATCGACGAGCTGGATAAGATTATCGACTTGGCTGAGATTCGAGCGTTCCTGCGGAAAATGAAGGGAATATTTGAGGTTCCCGGCGTCCACTACTATCTGTCATTGTCAGAGGATACGATGGCCGCTCTCTATCTTGGCTCGGCCGAAGGCAAGAATGAGGTTGACAGCTCGCTCGACCACATCCTTCGCATCCCACCTCTGGAATGGGAAGACACTCGCACAGTGGTCCAGTCGTACTTGCTTCGTCGGGGCGCGGCAATCCCAGGCGATGCCATGGTAGACGCGCTTGCGGCACTCTCTTTCGGTGTTCCCCGCGATGCGATTCGCCGCTGCGACGAGCTCTTGGTCCATGAGGACCAAACAGGCCCGACCGCACATGGATTCGTGTCCGATTGGCGTTGCGAGCAGGCTCGCACTGCTGGAGAGAGCTATCAATGGTCCGATGACCGGGTCACAAAACTCACCGGAAGTCCGGCTATGGCGGTGGAGCAAGTTAAGGAGTGTTTGGCCGACGACGTGTCCGATAAGCCGGAATCACGCATTCTCGTGATGATCTGGATTGGCGTTCAAATCGAGAAAGCGATGGATCTCGATGAGGCCGCCCGGCAAGAGCGGCTCCAACAGCTCTATCTCTTGGGCTATGGGGTAGTCACTCGGCCCGTTAAGGACCTCCTCGCTGCAGTAGCGTAGGAGACATGCTGGCGCGCACGCACTAGCCCGACCTATTCATGAATGTGTCCACACTCTATCGTCATCCGCGCAAGTGTAGGAATGCACGAGGGCGAGCCTGGGTTCCCGCTAACCCCGTGTAAGGGCGTCACGGGGCAGGCTCATGCGGGAATGACGGATTGACAGACCGTTACGCTTTCACGAGCAACCTGAATTGAGCACGTTAGGTCGGTAGTGCTCACCCGAGTGATCGCTCGTCATCGTTGTTCCCTGCAGCCTATTCGTCGTCCTCGTCCTCGTCCGAGCCCGTTCGAGGCCGGTTTGCGGTCGCGCGAACCGACCTCTCAACGAACTCGGCGATGGCATGCTCCTGCTTCAGAACGTTAATCTGCCTCTCGACTTCCGCGAGCTTCTTGTCCCACTTGGCCGCCTGCTCGGCTGGCGCATCGGCGAGATCCCTGCGAATCGACTCACGGCGCACCCGCAAAGCCGATATCAGCTCCTCCATTCGGCGTGCCCGAAGCGTATCGCCCAGAGCTATGTCGATCGCTGCGTCAACGTCCTCGTCCACTCTTGTCTCCTTGAAAACCAACGGCACTCCGACGGTCGGTGGTTATCTGGGCTGCCCAATGATATAATGCCCTCAACGTGCGGCTGCTGCCGAAGAGGGACCACTACCTGCCGATGAATCTCAATGATATCGACCTACACCCAGACATCGCCCACGCGCACACGCTTCCGAACTTCGTGTATACCTCACCGGAGGTATTCGCGCTCTCCCGGTCGCGAGTGTTCGAGCCAAGCTGGCAGTTTCTTGCTGACGATTCGGTCGTCCGAGTTCCGGGCCAGGTGTGTCCGGTTACTCTGATGCCGGGATTCCTGGACGAGCCGCTCCTTCTCACCCGCGACGATAGCGATCAACTACACTGCCTCTCGAACGTCTGCACGCACCGAGGCAGTATTGTCTGTGAGTTTCCAAGCCACGAGCGAAGCCTCAGATGCAGGTACCACGGGCGCCGCTTTGGGCTGGACGGCACGTTTCAGAGCATGCCGGAGTTCGATGAAGTTGTCGGCTTCCCAAGTGCAGAAGACAGTCTCCCGAGGGTGCCGCTAGGAAAACTCGGCCCATTCCTGTTCGCATCGATGAGGCCGGATCGCCCCATCGAAGAGGTGTTCGGACCCATGATGGCGCGAATCGGTTGGATTGATCTTGCGGCACTGCGCCTGGACCCGGCCAGATCGCGCGAGCACACGGTGAAGTGCAACTGGGCCCTCTATATCGAAAACTACCTGGACGGCCTTCATATTCCGTTTGTTCATCATGAGCTGGCGAGTGCATTGGACTACTCGGAGTACAAGACCGAGGGCCTGCCGCACGGTGTACTTCAGCTTGGCGTCGCGGCGAACGGCGATGACTGCTTCGACATTCCGGACGGAGCTCAAGACCACGGCCGCAGAATCTCGGCCTATTACTACTGGTTCTTCCCAAACTTGATGTTCAACTTCTACCCCTGGGGACTCTCTATCAATGTCGTCCAACCGGTGGGGCCGGAGGTTACGAAAGTCTCCTTCTTGCGATATGTGTTGAATGACGACATTGCCGGAGGCAGCGTCAGCTCGGATGCCGCGGTAGACAGAGTGGAGCGCGAGGACGAGGCCATTGTGGAGCTTGTGCAGCGAGGAATGCACTCAAACTACTACAAACGAGGACGATATTCACCGAACAGAGAAGAGGGAACGCATCACTTTCACCTGATGCTCGCGGCGGCTCTCAAGCGAGGGCGCGATAATACGACGGCCGCCTCGGAAGGCGGGCCACACTAACTGAACGGCTTGGAGTTCACCATGAAGCTATCATCACCGTTTTCGTCTCTCGTCATCCTTCTTGCGCTCGGCGCAGGCGCGCAAGAAAGGTTTATAGAGCCTATACGCGCGGGGCTCGACGACCCGTTCAGCGTTGAGGTGACCGGGACTTCCGGCGACGGCCCTGTCAAGGGACCGGACGGCAAAATGTACCCAGGCCCGCACACATCGAAGGTCAAGGTAAACATCCAGTTCGTACCCACAGGCCATGGATGGGCCGATGCGGCGGTCCACTGTGTGCCGACATGCTCGCCGCTGAAGACAACCCACAAGGACTGCCCGGAGGGATGCGACAGCCCTTGTGGGCGAACTCACTCGTTTGAGGTGCCGGGCTACAACAAGTTGAAATACGGTATGAATGGCATTGCCGCTACCCTTGGCGCCTACGATGCCCTGGCCGCACTCAGCGCGAAAACAGGTGTTGCGCTGCCTCCGAGAGACAGGACGGGCACTGCGTACGCGGATGCCTTGGACTACATCGACGATTTT
>VFKD01000504.1 GCA_009885735.1 bacterium | reverse complement strand
TGCGGGCGGCGCGGTTGCCAAGCGGGTGAAGCTAGAGGTGGACAACGGCCTTACCTTGGGGGTGGGCCATCACTACAAGGCGGCGATCGCATTGCTGCGCTCAGGAAAGGTGGAAGAGGGTACTCTTGCCGCGCGCAAGGCCTACAAGATAGACCCCCTCAATCACGACTCGCTGCGGGCCATGGCGGCGGCCGCCGGCGCTGCGCAGCAATATAACCGGGGAATCGACATGCTGGAGAAGCCGCCGATGTTGAACAACCTGCCGGTGGGGGACCCGAAGCTCTTTCCGCTGAAGGACCCAATCGCGGTAGAGCTGCGCGGATGGCTGCGGGTGCAGCGTGCAGCGACCCAGCCCACTCCAGCCTCGGCCATGGCGGACCTCACTGCTGCACACGCTCTTGGTCGCGAACTGTTCAGAAGCCATGTGGCAAAGCTCACCTTGGAGGCGACGAAGGAGCCCACAGCGGCCAATCTGGTGTTGCTCGGCGACGCGCAGCTAGAGATGGGAGATGCGGAGGCGGCCCTAGTGACCTATGAGAAGGCATCGGCGACAGGCGGCGCATTGGCTGCTCGGCACCGAGAGGTATTGGCCCTCTATCGGCTCGGCAGGCTCACTGCAGCCGAGCAGAAGCTGCAAGCGATTTCGCGGGTGGGCGACGAGTCCGCAACGACTCGCGCAATGAGAGCAGCAATCCACCTAAGCCGGCACAATCCGACCAAAGCCCTCAAAGAAGTGGAGGGCGACGCAGCCTCGGGAACAGGAATCTCGCTGCTTATCGGCGGTCAGGCGCTCCTTGCGGGCCGGGACTATCGCCGAGCAATTGTGATGCTTGAGAGAGCAGGACGAGCAATCGATGCTCCAGACCTGAGGTACGCGGAGGGCTGGCTCTTCATCGACTCGAAGGATGCGCCACGAGCGCTCCAGGCCTTTGTGGATGGAGTACGCTACAATGCCGGCTCAACTGACTTCTATGTCCTGCGCGCCTTTCAGCTTGCCGTGCTCGTGCCGAAGGAGGGGATAAAGCAGAGCCTGCCCTACTTCGAGTTTGCACTTCAGCGAGACCCTGAGAACCGCGGAGCGAAGCTTGGGAAGGCGCTTGCGCTTCTCAGCGAGGGCCGCTACTCCCTTGCCGAGCCACTTCTCATGGAGCTGTCGCGCCTCGACCGCCAGTCGGCGGATGTCTGGTCCGCGCTGTCCATTCTGTATAACCTAAAGAACGACCCGGCTCGAGTCACCGATGCGCTCAACCAGGCTCGCCTTCTCGCACCCGATCTCTTCAACGACCTCGTGGTGCCTCGCCCAGAAGAGCTCATACGCCGGGTTGCGCGCTATCGTCGCCCTCCGATGCTCACTCCGGCGCTGCTTTCGCAGGCAGATTCCCTAGTGAATTGAGGGTCCAATCGAACAAGTTCCATGGCAGCGTGTCTCCAACTCAATTCCTGCCGCTGGGAAGGAATCTTGCGGTTCACCTTCTGACGTATAATGTGAATACCTGCGCGTTGACCCCCGAGCAGGCAGACAGATCGTCAGCTGCAGGTCAGGCAGTTCGTATAGTGAAGTGAAGGAAGGGAAGAGATGCTTATTCAACCTCATCTTGTCTCGCGTAACAAGGACACACTCGGAGGCGTCACTGTGTTCTTTGGAACGCGTGTTCCCGCAAGATCGCTTCTGGACTACCTGCAACGAGGCCACACCATGGACGACTTTCTGGACGACTTTCCCACGGTTACGCGCACACAGGCTGAGGAACTGCTCTCCTCGCTTCAGGCCCAACTGGCGTCATCTGCGTGAGGGTGCTGTTGGACGAGTGTTTGCCTCGAAAGCTCAAACGTCACCTTGCCGGACACGCTGTATCTACGGTGCCTGAAATGGGCTGGGCAGGTATCTCCAACGGCGCTCTGCTAATTCTGATGGAACCTGGTTTCGACGTGTTCATTACAATAGACGGCAACATGGAATACCAACAGAACCTCATTGCTCAAAACATTGGTATTGTTGTCCTACAGGCGCCCGACAACAGTCTTGAGACTCTGCAGCCGCTAGCTCTCGAGGTCTTGCGGGTGATTGACGGCATTAGTCCAGGAGACGTCGTGAAGGTGTCCTGCTAGCCGTTTGTCAGGCAGCGCGGGCGATGGCATGACGACGTGAAGATAATTCACACTCAGGATGGAGAAGCTGCCGTGGGGATGACTCTTGGTTCCTATACCACAAAGTCACGGGCCAACACGGACGCATCCCAATTACACCATAGTGATAGGTATCGATCCACGAGGGTGAGAGAGGTATGTCTCAGGTACGAGTCACTACCCACGATTGACTCCTGCCTATCGCTCAAGTACAATCCCGACAGGCGCCTGTCCGCACCACGCGACGGCCCAAAAGGAGAGAACTATTGGACCGCAAGCCCGTGTTCCCAGGTACCGTTAATACCGCCGGACCCTATTCGCCCGGAATCGTAACAGGCAATCTTGTCTTCGTGTCTGGTCAGGTCCCTATGGACTTTGCCACCAAACAGATTGTGGACGGAGACTTTGAAGCTCACGTCCACCAGTGCCTGAAGAATGTACAGACAATCCTTGCGGCGGCCGGATCAGACCTAAAGCATGCGGTTAAGGTGACCGTTTTCCTAAAGGACATGAACAACTTCGCCCGTTTGAATGCGGTCTACACCGGCTATTGGCCGGACGTCAAGCCCGCGAGATCCTGCATTGAGGTCGCCC
>VFKD01000490.1 GCA_009885735.1 bacterium | reverse complement strand
CTAACTGGGACACCCTCCAGGCGCGCTGGCGCACAAAATCCATCTGTCCCTGTTCGATACCCAGTACGGGCCGGCGAGGGAACGAACAGCCGATGCAAAGATAGGTATCGTCATGACATTGCCGGAGGCCGCGAACATGCTCGCGTCCCCTCTCCTTTCTCGAATTTGCCTGCGCACGCGCTCAGTATAGACCATGGGAAAAGTGAACGTCAACAGACGATTCTGGGCTATGGCGGGGACTGAAGGGACTTATGGGACTTATGGGACTTATGGGACCAAGGCACAATAACGGCCTTTGGTGGATGGGCCTTACCTCAGGCCACCTTGCTCCACGGTCGTCTCATTTGTCCCTTCGGTCACTTCTGTCCCTTGCCACGATTGGGTCGATTCTGCATTGGCTGCGTCTGCATTCTCGGAGTTCCCATTCGAGTCGGACCCAGCCGGCCGCAAGAGCAGCGATGTATCGTCGGTCAACGATGACCGAACCGGCCGCAGGAGTGTCTCGGCGTCCTGCGAGTACTCGGCGGGTCTCAGCAGCCTGTTCGTGTCCGATTCCTGCAGCAGCCTATCCTCGATCACCGCAGCGCATGCAGCCGCTCGGGTGCTTATCTCAGGCTCGTTGACCTTGCACCAGTCATCATCTGCGGTCCAGCGGATCGCCCGCAGTTCCTCGCGTCCACCTACCGCCTCTAGTCCGGCGAGGAGTGCGAGGGCAAACTCCCGATCCCCCTCTTTCGGAAACTCCCTGCGCCGACGAGACGTGAGCAGCGAGGCGAGATAGCGCACATCGCGTGCATCAATCTCGATGCGATGTTCGGGGGTGAGCGTCTGGAGGAGTTGTATGAGACCCCTCTGACCCGAGGTCGCTTCCTGCTTGTCGCGCATAGCCTCTATGAGCCCGATCAGACTCGTCCGCACATCTAGGTTGGAGTGATTCACAACGGCTTGCCTGAATCGCTTCCTAAGATGATTCATCCAGAGAATGCACACGTGAACTAATCCGGCCATCGCCAACATGGCTGGCATGTACAATGACGGCTGCTGAAACAAGTAGGCCGCGAGAGGCCAGCCACGCTCTCTGCCTGCCACCACATAAGGACCATACAGCCATACTACGCACGAGAGAGCATAAAAAGTGTTTCTAATCCGGCGACTCCGCCGCCACTCCATCACAGTGAACGAGTGCTGGGCGAGCTCCTTTTCTGGATTGGTTTGTGCCGCAACAAGCTTGCGTCGTGCCATTGTCTGATCCTAGTCGAGTAGCCGCTGATCTTCTCTGGGCTCGGGTGCGACCCCTGGCACGAGAGTGCTGCTGACGTTCTTCGCGCCCCTGAACGAACTCTGTAATCTACTGAGCGAGTGGGACCAGATCATCGACACGATTGTACAGCATCTCTAACGAGGTGTCAAAGGCAACATTCACCGTGAATGGCGCCCTTCGAATGCTCGACAGCGCGGCTGTCGAGCGCTCAGGGCGAACGCGCACGTTCTGAATCTCACTCAATCGTCAGTCCGCGCTGGCGCAGCACGAGTCACATTGCCGAAACCGTTCGTCCTGAGCGCGGTTCAGCCGTTCCGAACCGCAGTCGAAGGACACGCGCCCGGGACCGTTGGTTGACGGCTGCGTACCCTTCGACTGCTCAACGGTGAGGTTGTCGAGCGCTCAGGGCGAATGGGGGTATGCGTAAGGAGCGAAAGTAGTCGGACCCTTCGACTGCTCGACGGTACGGCTGTCGAGCGCTCAGGGCGAGCGGGTATCGTCTGAGTCCTGCTTGAGAATCAGTCCGCGCGGTTCTGTACGATTTTGCAAGACCAGTTCTTCATGAAACACGACAACTTACACCCTCTCGCCTTCGGTACGTGTGCTAGACTCAATATGGTCCAGCCCATTCCCTCAGGACTGCCGCATCCCGGAGCCTCGCCCACACGCTACGCCACACTGCTCCACTGTCGTCTCTTCCTCTCCATCGGTCGCGGCAGTGGCAGATTCACTTTCGGACACCACCCGACGTTTCCAACGTCTAGACTCCATGTGGCGCAAGATTTGCCCTGGCGGACCCGAAAATAGTATAATGGCGGTCTGCGGCGGCATCCTGCCCGAAAGGAACCTGTACTCTTGCGTCTATTCGTTCTGCCCATTCTAGCGGCTGCGGCTTGTCTTGCCCCCCGTGCGTTGGCCGACCAGGAGATCGTCCTGGACCTGCCGCCCTCGAGGGAGCTCGAAGCCCAGCGGGCGCTCGATCGGCCTCAGCAGCCGAAGCCGACACCACCAGTGAGCCGCAGCGGCGGCACACTAAGAAGTGGGCCGAAGCAAAAAGTGGTGGGGCGGCTGGGCGTTGTGAACGGCCAGGTGAGCATCCGCGCGTCGCGGTCCACTTCATCACGAACTCTTGTAAAGGTTCAGCCTGGCACGTATGTGGCGCTTACGAGGGAGGCGGGCTCCTGGTATGGCGTGCTGATGGCGGATAAGTCCACGGGCTGGATCAACAGCAAGTACGTCAAGATTTTGGACTATGAAGTGCTGGCGCCGGTGGTTCAAGAGCGCCCGCGATACGCCGACGCAGACGGGCTGCTGAACAGTCCGCTCATCTCCGGCGGTCAGAAGAATCTGCTCCAGACCGCCTACGCCTATATGGGCGTGCCGTACGAATACGGCGGCACGTCGGCAAATGGCATCGACTGCAGTGCGTTCGTTCAGCAGTGCTTTGGGACGCTGGGCGTGAGGCTCCCAAGAACCGCCGCAGAGCAGTCCTCGTGCGGCATGCCGGTCTCCGTGGAGCATCTTCAGGCTGCGGATCGCCTCTACTTTGCCAGCAGGACCGGGCGCATCAACCACACGGGAATCTACATCGGCAACGGCTACTTTATCCATGCCTCGGGGAGCAACAAGCGCGTGGTGATCAGCAACCTACAGGAAGGCGCCTACATGAGGACCTTCGCCGGAGCGCGAAGGTAGGGCAAGTCTCTATCGTCGTTCGTTCACCTGGAGCGCGGCCTGAGGCGCTTGCCGTCCATACGCCTGCATTGCCTTGAGCCCCGCCGAGCACCGCTTGAGCCGCCGGGAGGCCCCGCGCAGTTCCGCTATCAGCAGGTGCTCCGCGAGCGCCTGCGCGGACTGAACCTCTTTCATAGTTTCCTGCAGATGCGGGAGGTCGGCCGGGTCGAATGCTCTCACCGCCTCTACCGCGGCCGGAAGCAGCTCCGCAATCTGACAAAGCGCCTCAATGTCGCGCGATGCGACGGCAGTTCGCTCTTCATTGGCGAGCTGGCGCAACCGCGCGATTGCTCTCTCGGGCGCCATCTGATCACGCTGCATTGCCGGCCGACCTCATTTCTATTTCCGCCGTATTCGCGATCACCCTCCAGCTATCTCGGAGCTCTGTTAGGTGACCGATGACCTCTTCAAGGTCCGTTTGAGAGTCTTTCAGGTTCGCATCCACCAGCTTCGCGAGCATATAGGCGTACAAGCGCTGCAGGTTCGCCGCCACCTCCCCGCCTTGCTCCATGTTCAGCGTAGCCATCAGCTCTGAAACGATGCGCTGGGCCTTCAGAATGCTCTTGTGACGAGCCTCGATCTGGCCCGTCCGCATCATCTCGCGCGCGCCTTCGAGAGAGCGAACAGCGCCGTCATACAAGAGCACCACGAGCTGAGCAGGGCTTGCATTGGTGACCTGCGTTCGCTGATATGCGTTTGCTACCTTGGTCGAATCTATCATCGCGGTTCGGAACAACTCCCGTATATGAGATTAGTTGGGTGAACGCATCCAACCTTAGCTAGGCAGTGAATTCGTTAATCCTGCAAGTCCGTTGCCCGCGGCGCGGATGCGCGATATTGCTCCCTCCATGGCTGCGAACCTGAGTCGAAGGCGTGTCTCTTCTACTTTCAGACGCTCCTGCAGGGTCTTAATATCCGTGCCGTAGTCCGTCACCTGTCGGTCGAGCGAGTTTGAGTAGTTGGTCAGCGTGCCATCCACGCTGTTTGTTGAGGCCGAACCATAGGCGCGAAGAAGGTTCGCGACCCCCTTCGTAAGCACGATCGAGCCAGCAGACCCTACAAGCGTGGCTGCGACGCGGATCTGCAAACCATTGGTTGAAGCATTGCCCGCATCGCCGGTGAGAAACTGCCCCTTGCCCGTTGCCAGCTCGCCATTGATGGTTCCACCCACATCCTGCCCGGTGGCCGACACGTCCACGTTGCCCAATCCGCTGTTGTTTGCCGCGGCAGCCTGGCTGGATCGAACCGTAAATGTTCCGGCCGAGCCGTACGATTTCGCGGCGAGCGAGAGTCTTCCGCTCACGCTTGAGGCCGTCACGACGGACGAGATGATCCCGTCGGAGTTTATTCGCGAGATGATGTCGTCCAGAGACGCATTAGGGCTGATGATCACCGTCTTGCCACTTGCTCCGAACTGGCCGCCGGTGAAGGTCAGAACCTCACTGTTCGTATTGTCATTGGCGGTATGTGCGGTTCCAGCCACAGCGGATGCCTGCGAAGCAACCCGCGTGATGTTCACTGTGTAGCCCGACGAGTTGCTGGACTTGGTCTTGTCGGAGGCGCTGACGAACGAGATGCTGTTGTCGGTGGCCGTACCTGCTATCTTGAAGAGCTTGGCAACCTCGCTGAGTTTGGTATTGAGTGCGTCCGAAAGCTTGGAGCTGTCGATATTCAGCTTTCCCGTGCCATCCAGGGTGTTGCCCACCTGCGCGAGCACGGTGGTAGAGCCGGAGAGCCCCGTGACGGCGCCTGTCACGGCATTTGCCACGGAATTCACCACGTTCTGAATGGTGACATCACCAAACAACACTCCCGTGGAGAGCGTCTGAGTGTCGAACTGGGACAGTTCGCTCACCTTGCGGGCAAGCGTGTTGTATGCATTCACAAAGGTCTCAATGTCCTTCTTGATGCCCTCGGTATCCGCCGAAACCTTCACCGTAGTTGAGCTGGCCTCTTTGATGAGGTTGAAGGTCAATCCTGAGATTACATCGCTTACCGAGTTCGAACTGCGCGATGCCGCTAGGCCGTTGATTACGAAGGTTGCGTCTCGCGCGGCCTGTGTCTGGTTCGTAAACCCGTTCTGCAGCACGCCGAGATTCGTGAGAATATTGTTGCTGTCCACAAACGTCGGCGTTCCGCTTGCGCCCACGATCCGCAGCTCTTGGCGTGCCTCTTTGGTGACGGGATCCGTGGCGGTGACTGCACTCGCGGTCACTCCCGCGATACCAGCAGCGTTGATCTTCGAAGCAATCGTAGAGAGCGTATCCACCGAGAAATCGATGGCAACCCCTGTTCCGTTGATCTGTACGGTTCCCGCACTGGCGGACGTTTGGCCCAGCAGGGTGGCAATTGACGTTCCGCTATCCTTGAAGAGGTTCGTCGCGGCGCCATTAGTCACAGGGTTTTGCACGGTTACGGATGACGTGATGAGTCCTATCGTCGAAGACAGGATGGTCCCGCCCCCAGAGTCTGCGACGGATATCGTGTTGTCCGCTCCCGTGGTCTCGCTGGTGAGCACCAGGTTGAATGTGTTCGAGCTCGTTGCAACGACGGAGGCGTTCACTCCGGTCTTCGCGTTGTTGATGTTGCCCGCAATTGCTGTGAGAGAGTCGGTTAAGCCCACATTGATGGCCTTGCCGTTCACCACGATCTGTCCAGCAACACCCAGCGCAGCGGTTTGGCTAGACTGGTTGGCGGACGCGATGCGATGGGACCTCGCCAGTAGGGTTACGTCCAGCGAATGCGTGGCGGCCTGAGCTCCAGGGGCTGCGGATGCTGTGGCAATGAGTGGATCTCCCGTACTGGCCGTTACACCTGTGAAGGCGAGGGAGCCGTCTAGGCGGGTGGACGCAGCCTGCAGGCCGCTCACCAACGCCGCGATGCCGTTGACAGCCGCCTGATGCTGCTGAATCTGTGCTTGGCGCTGCTGAATGACGGTGATTGGCCGCCGCTGGAGGCTCATCAACTGACTGATGATGTTCTCCGTGTCGATGCCGCTTCCAATACCAGAGAAGTTGATTCCGCTCAGGCTCATCTTGCCATCCTTGGGCGACCTCGTGATATCACGTCCAGCTTGTGGCTGCGTCTACGTCGCCGTAGATTGCTAGGTCATCTATCCAATACGTTATTCCACAAAAGCAGAAGCATCCGGCTACCCAGAGATGGGCGACCGGATGCTCCCTCTAATCCCCAGTGCTCTATCCTCGAAGGAGCGATAGAACCTGCTGCGGCGCCTGGTTCGCCTGAGCCAACACCGATGTGCCGGCTTGCTGCAGAATTTGGTTCTTCGTAAGCTTGACCACCTCGTCCGCAACGTTTGTGTCGCGAATCTGGCTCTCGGAGGCCGAGAGGTTCTCAAGTCCGATTCCCAGGTAGCGAACCGTGCTTTCAAGTGCGTTTTTCTGGAATGCGCCAAGCTGCGCTCGCAGCACGGACACCTGCTTGATAGCTTCGTCCACTACGGAGATCGTGTCTGTGGCGCCAGGTCCTGTTGAGACATCGATAGACCGCAGGGTGGTTCCCGCCACGATAGTTTGCCCAAGATTGCTCGACTGCACATTGCCGAGCGACTGCAGAACGTACTGGCCGGCGTTACCACCCACCTGGAACTGAAGGGAGGCCGCAGTAACTCGCGCAACCACCGTGTCTACTGCAGTACCGGTATTACCAAATTCCGAGAGCAGGATGCTATTGCCCAGAGTGTCGGTTACCCGGAGTCCGCTGTCTGATGCTGCTCGACCTCCTACAAACGTCGCGACAACCGCTTGCGTGGCATTGTTTACCAAGGCCAGCGAGGTCACCGTGACCGTTGCATTCAGGCCGGTGACATTCGTACCGGCCGTTCCAAAGATGAGAGCGGTGCTCTCGGCCTCCACAAGCTTGAAGTTCGCGCCGTAATTCTGCTGTGTGAGCACAACTGTGCCAGAACCATTGCCCTGGGTGAAGTCGGCGGACACTCCCGTCACGCTGGCGAGATTATTGATCTTGTTGATAAGCGACTGCACGGTCTCGGCGCCGGTGACGCTCACGGATTGACCATTGATGACGATGGTGCCACCTGCGCCAGTCGTGGTGCCATTTACCGTGGCGATGGTAGCGTCCACCGAGGCATAGGTTGCGTTTCCGGACGCGCCGGCCCGTGTCGCTTGGTTGTTGACGGCGATGGTTACGTCACCGCTAAGGGTGGCGCCGCCGCCAAAGACGCCGCCAATGATGATTCCGTTGAGCCTGCCCGTGTCGATGACAGCGGACGAGATGCCGGACGTGCCATCCAGCAGACGCTTGGTTCCAAACTGAGTCTGGCCGGCAATTCTGTCTATGCTATCTAGTGCAGACTTGATCTGCGCCTGATCTGCTTCGATTGCCGTTGCGTCGTTGACTCCCGTGTTGGCAGCATGTACGGCGAGCTGGCGGATGGAGACGAGAAGACTGTTGATCTCCTGAAGGCCGCCCTCTGCTGTCTTGACGAGGTTGATGGCGTCTTGGGAGTTCGAGATAGCCTGGGTGATGCCGCCAATCTGGGCTCTCAGGCTCTCGGATATGATCAGGCCGGCCGGGTCGTCGGCAGCGCGGTTGATGCGCAGGCCCGACGAGAGACGCTCAATCGAGGTCGTGACTGCTTCGCTTGTCTGCTGCAGGTTGCGAAGAGCATTGACGGCGGTTACGTTCGTGTTTATGCGAAGACTCATTGATACAATTCCTCCGTGAATTGGCGAGGGAGTGTTTCGCTTCGCGAAACCCACCATGCCCTCGCTCGTGCCAGCATCCGGCTGGAACGTCCGGCTTAACATGTCGGGATTTCACAGCGCGTGCTGCGTCAACCCTACACGAGCGATTATCGGTAGGAATACGGGGAACTTTAGAGCCCGACCATCTCTCCCTCGTGAGGGAGACGTCGCGCTGATGGTTCCGTCGTTATTTGAGTTGTCTTCTGCGGCGCTTGGCCAGTGAGTGTTTTCGCCCTTCAGAGGAGACTTTCAGGAGGAGCGGCGGACGCCGCTCCTCCTGATTTCGGCTACGTTCTCGACTAACCTCTCAGAAGGCTCAGCGCCAACTGCGGGGCCGAGTTCGCCTGGGCAAGCACCGAGGTACCGGCCTGCTGCAGTATCTGGTTCTTCGTCAGCTTCGTCACCTCTTCTGCTACGTTGGTGTCGCGGATCTGGCTCTCGGAGGCCGCGAGATTCTCTATGCCCACGCCCAAGTACCGCTGAGTGCTCTCGATAGTGTTCTTCTGGAAGGAACCTAGCTGGGCTCGCAGAACCGAGACCTGCTTGATGGCTTCATCAAGCACCGTAATCGCGTTCGTTGCTCCTTGGGCCGTCGTCACGTCAATCGTCTTCAGCGAAAGTCCGGCGATTGAAGTGTTTCCAAGGCTCGATGACTCCACATTCCCGATGGACAAGCGTACAGACTGACCTGCGTTGCCACCAATCTGGAACTGCAGGGCACCCTGATTGACCGCGGCGACGTTGTAGTCCACACCTATGTCGATATTGCCGGACTCTGTAAGCAACAGGCTGTTGCCGTTCGAGTCTGTCACTCGCAGACCAGAGTCTGTGGATGAGCGTCCTCCGACGAATGTGGCAATCACCGCAGTAGTTGCGTTGTTCACCGAAGCCAGCGCAGTAACGGTAACGGTGGCGTTAAGGCCCGAGACGCTGGTGCCGGCTGCTCCGAAGATTAGCGAGGAGCTCTCTGCCTCCACGATCTTGAAGTTGCCGCCGTAGCTCTGCTGCGTCAGGATGATGGAACCGGAACCGTTGGCCTGAGTAAAGTCGGCGCTTACTCCGGTCACGCTCGCAACGTTGTTGATCTTGTTGATAAGCGTCTGAACCGTTTCCGCTCCAGTTACCACAACACTCTGGCCGTTGATGACCACGGTGCCGCCGAAGCCGGTCGTTGTACCGTTGACCGTGGCAAGCGTCGCGTCTACCGAGGCGTACGTTGCAGATCCAGATGCACTGGCTCTTGTAGCCGCGTTGTCGACATTGATGGTCACGTTTCCGCTAAGTGTGGCTACTCCGCCGAAGTTGCCACTGATAGAGATGCCGGCCACGCGAGCGACGTCGGTTACTGCGGAGGAGACGCCGGAAGTGCCGTCCAGAAGCCGCTTCGTGCCGAACTGAGACTGGCTTGCAATTCGATCCGCGCTCTCGATTGCGGAGGCAATCTGAGTCTGGTCGGCCTGAACAGCGGTCGAATCGTTCACGCCGGTGTTGGCCGCGTGAACGGCAAGCTGTCGCACCGAGTTCAAGAGCGAGTTGATCTCGGCCAAGCCGCCTTCAGCCGTCTTGATTAGGTTGTTTGCATCCTGCGAATTCGAGATGGCCTGGGTGAGGCCTGATATCTGCGCGCGCAGTCCTTCTGAGACAATGAGACCGGCCGGGTCGTCTGCCGAGCGGTTGATGCGAAGGCCGGACGAGAGTCGTTCAATCGAGGTTGCAACCGCGGCGCTCGTCTGGTTCAAGTTGCGAAGCGCGTTGATTGCGGTGACGTTGGTGTTGATGCGCAAACTCATCTACTGTGTTCCTCCGTGAGATTGAGCAGTCCAGGCGCATCTTGGCCCCCGGCTTGCCATTCCATGTCCGGCATCCTGCCGGTACAGGAGTGTGTTCCACGGGAACCCAGTAACTATCACAGGTTTTTTTCAGGTATTTTTACCCGCCTTCCGGCCTCTCAATCAGCGGGTTCGGGCGGTAGCCGTAGCATCGATAGAGCGCGTATATCTTCACCGGCTCGCGATAGACTCTGCGGCGATACACGGTGACCGGAGCGCTTACTCGCTCCACTCGGTCAAAGACCATCTCGAAGGGTGGAACCACTGCATCTTCTCTCGTTACGTCGCACGCCAAGAGGGCATCGCCTCCTGACTGGAGCCCCGCCTTCCCGTTCCAGGCTGCGTAGCTGTTGGCGCGAGTGCGCAGAAAGAGGCACACTGTGGCAGGCTGTCCCTTCGTATAGAACGCCATTCTGCTCGCCACATCATAAGTTGCCGCGCCAAGCGCCACAGACTTGCCTGTGCGGCCCTGCATTGTGTCTCGCTCTAGGCTCACTGCCGCGCCCAGCTCCGGCCCTCCATAGAGCTTATTCATCTGGTCCCAGCGCGCAGGGAGGCCCATACCTACTACTCGCCTTGCCTCCGGCCACAACATTAGGAGCGAAAGGACGAAGCAGAAGTCGAGCGCCACCTTGTTCCAAAACGCCAACCGCCGCCTGCTGGATGCTGCTACAGCCCATGCTCCCCATATCACAAACAGTCCGATGAAGGCAGTCCCCGCCCAGTTCGCCTGCACCTTCGACTTCAGAGTCATCACCGTAAAGAAGAGGAGCACGGGCAGCGCTGTCATCAGCACAAACCAAAGCCTGTCGCCATGCTCTCTCCCGCGACGCGCAATAGACCATCGGAGTGCACCCACTGCGCCAATGAAGAGCCCGGGAGAGAGCAGCATGAACTGCGAGCCCAGGAAGTCTCCTAGGCGTCGCAGGAACGCATTGTCCGTCCCCTTTTCCGAGAGGATCATCAGGTGCTTGAACGTGACCCAGTCGTTCTGATATTGCCACACTAGGTTTGGAGAATAGACGACTACCGCAACGAGCAGCGCAGCATACGGCTCCCAACGTCGCAGCCAGAACCGGTGTTCCGGCGAGGTGGCAAGGAACAGCAGTACGCATGGCAGGATGAGCGCCATGGTGTTCTTGCTGAGCAGCCCGAGCCCGCATGCCACGCCGCAGCCAATCCAAGCAGACCGGCTCTGGTGAAACAGAGCCCGCGAGAGAGTCCACAGCGCCGCGCTCCAGAACAGAACCAGCAGCGGATCGTAGGTGGCGACGAAGGATCCCGCAAGAGCGATCGGCGTAATGAGCGTGGGCACAAGCGCGGCGAGGGCGACGCGCCTGCCAAAGAGATCGAACGCGAGGCGGTACGTGAGGAGGGCCGTGACCAGGCTTGCCGCTACCGTGGGAAACCGGATGCCCAACTCGGTCTCACCAAACAATGTACACGAAGCGCGTATGACCCAAGCGATTAGCGGCGCCTGGTCGTAGTAGCCCCAGGCGAGATTTCGCGACCACTCCCAATAGTAGGTCTCGTCCGGAGCAAGAGGAAAACGAAAGACAAGGTAGAGGTGTACGAGCGCTGAACTAGCCAACAGCAGAGCCGGCAGTGCTTGTTGAAGAGACGTAACGACGCGCTGGACCGGTGACTCGGCGCTAACGCGCGGTTGTTCTAGCGTCACCATTCAGCGTGGCTCCGGTCGGACGGACCGAGAATCCGGTCCAGGCCTATTTCACCACCAACTGGATGCCGGGAGCAAAAGCCAGGTTTGCCTCGCCAATCTTGCCGCGCAACAGAATGGTTCGCCTTCCCAGCACCGCTCCTGCCGCTGCAGTGAGCTTTATCGTCCCCTCCACGGCCTTCTCTGCAATCGCAGGAAGTTCCGCGGTTACTCCTGCCGGCAGGTTCAGCGCCTCGAGCCCTATCGCCGGGTTGGCGTTGTTGTCTCCCGCCTTGCGTCCCGCCTTGATCTTGATGGAGACAGATTGGCCCCGCGCAAGCGTTAACTGCTGCATCTCGGGAGTTAGCGTGAAGAGCGGCACATCCAAAGTGCCGTACGCGGCCTGGAAGCCCACGGGCCGCTGCATCGGCTGGCCCTCGCCAGGGCGCGGCAGGGTGGCATTAACCTGCGCTTGAACTGTCACGCTCGTCTTCCCGTCAATCGACCCTGTTGCAAGTACGCTGAGCAGCCCAGGCGCAACGGCTGCGTCCGCCGTGGAGGTGAGCGTGAGTGTGCCTGCGGTCTCGCCCTCTGTGAAGAGATGCGGAGCAGCCACGACTCCGGCCGGAAGCCCCTCTACGGTCACCTCAATGGGTCCGTTGAAGCCGCCCATGCGGTTCAGGTTGATTCCCAGGCCAACGGTCTGGCCCTTCCCAATCGCGATCACGTCTCCGCCCACGGCAAGCGAGAACCCGCGCGATTCGGCCGGCGCGAGCGTGAGCCGATAGGTGTGCTGCGGACTTCCGTTCGGGTCCACTGCTATCAACTCAAGGCGGTAGTCCCCACTCGCGGGCGGATTGAACGTCACCCTGGGGTCGCGGCCTATCTGGTCCTCGGTATTGAGAAGCTCCTTGCCTGCCGTATCCGTGATGCGGATGAGCGGATGAGCGCGCGACCCGAAGCTTCGCGCCGAGACGAGGACGCGAACCGGCTGGCCCTGCGCAGCAACGAACGCAAAGAACTGGCTCTCGCGCTTGTCGCTGAAGGCGCCATTTACTGTTATAGGTACACCTGGGAGCCGCTGCGCTCGCGCGGATGTGGGCGCCGAGACGGCGTCCATCTGAGGCATGTCGTCTCCCGCCACATAGATCGGTAGGGAGGGACCGTTAGGCGTCTCCGGAAAGAGCGGCAGTCCCTGGTTCACCGGCATATCTGTAGGGAGCGGAACCTGCAGTGTCTTCAGATCGCCCAGATTCACGCCGGAGACCGCGACGCTGAGGGTCTGCCCACGCCGCCCGCCTGCAGGCGACGTGGATGTGATAACGGGCAGCTTGCCAAGAGTCACCAGGTAGAGGTAGCCGCCGCCGCCACGATATTGGGTATCGCGCACGAGGAGGCGATAGGTTCCGCTTGCCTTGAACGTGTGGATGATCCTTGGGTCTCGGTCGTACCCCTCCATACCCATGTCCAGGATCCTGCCTTGCGAGTCTTGCAGCTCGAGGAATGGGTCCATATTCGAGAAGAGCCGTATTGCAGCGATGTCGAACACCACCGCCTCTCCCGCATTCGCCTCGAAGCTGTAGTAGTCCACATCCTCGCCGCCGTCGCACTTGCCATAGAGCGCGGTGGGCAGCTTCGCAATCTTCATCGCCTCTGCAGGCTGGTTGTTCGGCTCCGCCTCGACCTGAACCGACACGTTGCCAACCCAGACATACCCTGGGGCCGAGAGCCCTGTGGGAGTCATCACCCGCACCTCGCGCGCGCCGGGTGCTGCGCCGGGGGCGGTTTCAATGGTGACGGGCAGGCTGTTGCCATCCGCGGCGGGCGCGCCGGCAATCACCTTCACTCCAGCACCTCCCACGAGCACGGAGGTGAACTTCGCCAAGTTCTTGCCCTGAATGACCGCTTGAACAGACTGACCACGCACGCCTGCGGGCGGCCACACAGCAACGAGCTCGGGCGCCTGCGCAACAGCAGCGGAGGAGCAGAGGGAGAGAGCGATGAAGGCGATGGCAGAACGCATGGCGAGTTGACTCCAGGCACGACAGCTAAAGGATAGTTCAGTATCTAGTTGGTTCGGCAAATGGTTGGGAAATCCTGCCGCATTCCATGTCTTCCGCGCTGTTGCCTGTTACTATTGACACCCCACAACACCGACTGTTCACTCATGTCCGGCAGCTCGGTGTCATGCGGACTAGAACGTCTAGGGCGGGGATGCTGTACAGGCGGGGCCGTTTTCGGCTCCGGGCTGGCATGTCCGTGCCAGAACGCACCGGCGGTCGGCCCTCCCGCCGTGCCCTGAAGGACCGGCTACGTTGCCTGCGGCTGGCCGTCCTGCGGACGAAACGTCAATGACGGGCGGGGCAAGCCCCGCAGCCCTACGAACGTGCCGCGAGGTTTGTCCGTCCGCAGGACGGTCGGCGGAACCCCTCACAGCGGGGCCGTTCACGGCTCCGGAATCGCACAACTTCCGCCAGGTCTAGTTCCGGCCGCATGCGCTCGGATTTGACTCCCCGTAAAACGCTGAGGTAGACTCGCCAAGCAAGCGCAGGGTGTTTTGCCTGCGTCGCACTCACCTCCTGGCGGCCTCGCGGCCGACAGACCGAATATCGAAAGCGAGGCGCACAACCCAGGGCGATTGGTCCATGTGTAGTTGAGCATGGGCGGAAAGGAGGGACATCTTGTCCATCCACAGCTCCGTCCGCTTGAGGCTGCTCGCAGCCGCGCCGGCAGTTGGAGGCCTTCTGGCCTTCGCATTGGTTATCAATGATCTGCCTGTGCAAGCGGATGGCAATAACAGCCGACCGACTATCAAAAAGGTCGTGCTGCAGGAGCCTATCTCCTACCCCACCGTGCGTAAGACCAGCACAGAGCTGCCTGGCGGAGTTCAAAAAACCGTCAAGGCAGGAGTAAACGGCGTAAAGAAGACCGTCTATGCGGTCACGTATGTAGAGGATGAAGAGTTATCGAGATCGGTCCTCGAAACGAAGATCCTCAAGAAGCCTGTCACCGAGATCGTGTCAATAGGCACGGTTAATCGAGGCAAGCTGCCGTCCCGCGGGTATTTTTCGGGGCGAAAGTCGTTTCGTATGTCGGCTACGGGCTACGACCCGAGCCCGGCTTCCAATGGCGGAAACCGGACTGGACGCTCTGCGATCGGGCTCAAAATTGGGCACGGAATCGTAGCGGTGGACCCAAAGTTCATCCCGCTTGGCACCAAGCTGTACGTTGAGGGCTACGGTTATGCGGTAGCTGCGGACGTTGGCGGCGCCATTAAGGGCAACCGGATCGACCTGGGGTACGACACTCGCAGCGCCGCGATGCGCGTGGGTAGGCGAACCGTAACTGTTCATATACTGGACTAAAGAAGGCATGGATTGCTCGACCTAACCTCACCGGCTCAAGTAGCAGATCTACTTCGCCGGGGAGGGCTCAAACCTCGAAAGAGGTGGGGTCAGCACTTTCTGTGTGATAGAAACATACTGGAAAGGATCGTCGGCGAAGCTGGCATCCTTCCGGACAGTCGTATCCTCGAGATCGGTCCCGGCCTGGGTGTATTGACCCGGCGTCTGGCCGATCTCGCGGCGTTTGTGACTTCCGTCGAGATCGACCCGAAGCTGGTCAACCTCCTCCACGAAACTCTCGACGACAAGCCAAACGTGAAAGTTATCAGCCAAGACTTCATGAAGCTGAACCACGCCGACCTTCTCACGGAAGCATTCGGCGATACTCCAGGCCTAGTGGTCGCAAACATTCCCTACAACATCACCACGCCCATCCTGGAAGTGCTGCTCGCCCATAAGGAGCAGATTCAGCGAGTCGTCCTGCTGGTCCAGAAGGAGCTTGCGGATCGCCTCGCGGCATCGCCCGGAAACAAGGACTATGGCTCACTCAGCCTCTTTGCGCAGTTTCATGCCAGAGTCCGCAAGGGCGCGGTCGTGCCGCCAACGGTCTTCTTTCCTCCGCCGCAAGTGTCGAGCGCGATCGTCGTGCTTGAGCCGGTCGCGGGCGGGACTGTCTCCGTGCGCTCTGAAGAGAGGTTCTTTGCTGTGGTTCATGCGGCGTTCGGCCAGCGGCGAAAGACGCTTGCCACCGCACTGGTGAACCAACTTCCGGAGGACCGCGAGCACTTCGAACTAGCCCTCTCTGCTGCAGGCATTGATGGCCGCCGCCGCGGAGAGACGCTCACGCTGCATGAGTTCGCGGCCTTGTCGGATGCACTCACGGAGTTGTAGGAGCATCGGACAGGTGACGAACTCGCCACCCTTCGACTGCGGCTCGGTACGGCTGAGCCGCGCTCAGGGCGAACGGGTGGGAGGGTCCTTCGACTCTGCCACGGAACGGCTGTGGCAGGCTCAGGACGAGCGGAATCGGGTTCAGGGTAATCAAGACTGGCTGTCTCAGCTTGACCAGACTTTCGAACGTCTGCTCGTGTCCATATGAACGCGCCACAGTCCTATCGCGTCGGCGTGGTGGGCTTCGGCATCGCCGGAGGCGCCGCGGCTGCGCTCCTCGCAGGAGCTGGGCACCAGGTGACGCTTATTGAGCGGGCCGAGACCATCGGTCCGGTCGGAGCAGGATTGCTTCTGCAGCCCTCCGGTCAGGCCGTGCTAGGCAGAATGGGAGCGCTCGACGAGGTGACCGCCGGCGCGGAGAGAATCGAGGCGCTCCACGCCGTGCAGCACACGGGCCGCAGCCTCATCTATCTACCGTTCGCAGCAGCGGGAGACGGCATGGCCGCCTACGGCATTCGCCGAAGCGCTCTATTTGACGCTCTCACACGCCGAGTTCACAATTCGGGCGTCACAACACTTACTGCGCGCATAGCCCATCAAATTCTCGAAGTCGGAGACGACCTCTGGATCCGATGCGAAGACGACGACCCGCTTGGCCCGTACGATGTGGTCGTAGTCGCGGACGGCGCACGTTCGGCCCTACGAGACTCGCTCTTTGGGACTCGACACTCCAGAGCCTATCCATTCGGTGTGGCATGGGCAGCGGGTCCCTGCAGCACGGTGCGAGGAGAGCTGTACCAAGTGACACGAGGCACGCGCAACCTCGTGGGACTGCTGCCCCTCGGCGGGGGCCAATGCAATCTCTTCTGGAGCATCGATCTCAGCGAGATCGAGGCGACCAAGGCACGCGGTTTCGAGCAGTGGAAAGCTGAAGTGATAGCAGTCTGCCCTATCGCCGAGGAGCTTGTCGCAAGCCTAGCGGGCTTTCAGGACATCGTGTTTGGAGGCTATCACCGCGTTTCACTCAAGTCCTGGCGCAAGGGCAGCGTTCTTCTCATCGGGGATGCCGCGCACGCGACCAGCCCCCACCTGGGCCAGGGCGCAAATCTCGCACTGCTTGATGCCGAGGCGCTCTTCTCGTGCTTGGGTCGTTCAGAGAGCCTTGAGGCGGACCTCGACAGATACATCAAGCTCCGCCGCAGGCATACGCGGTTTTACTCGGCAGTGACGCATCTGATGACTCCGTTCTTTCAGGGCGGACATCCCGTTCTGGGACATCTGAGAGACAGCAGCCTTCCGTACCTGCCGCTGGTCCCAGGCGTTCGCCGCCAAATGGCGCGCATCATGAGCGGCGTCTTCTGCCTTTCCCATATTGAACATCGATAGACAGGCTGAAGAAGATCTTGACCCAATCCTGACTATCCTGCTCATCCATGCAATTTGCCTTTGACCTTCTTCGCGACTTCGCGCCTTCGTGTGAGATTGCTCTTGCCGTTCCCCGCGCCTCCGCGTGAGAAAACCCCCAGAAACTGGCGAGCCCTACCTTGCCTTCAGCTTTGCCACGATCCAATCCAGCCCCTTGTCGGTCGCTGCCTTTGGAAGCATATGGCCTGCCTCGACCCACACAATCTCCTTGGGCTCCTTTGCCGCATCGTGCACCGCCTTGGCCACGACTTTGGTGACAATATTGTCGGTCTTGCCATTGATGAAATAGACGGGCCGCGGGCTCATGTGACCAATGAAGTTCGCAGGGCTGGCAAGCTGCGCCGCGGTAACTTTTGCGGCTCCCGGAAGCAGCCCTCCGCGTAACAGATCCCCGCCGACGCAGAGCACAGCCGCGCGCACCCGGTCATCCACTCCTCCCAATATGGCACCCATCATCGCTCCCATGCTGTAGCCGAAGACCCCAATGCGCCTGGGGTCGATGTCGTCCCGCGACTGCAAGAGGTCGATGGCAATGCGATAGTCCACCACCCCTTCGCGCATAATTGTGTTGAAATCCCGCGCTTTCGTTCGCGCGCCATTAGGCTTGACCCGCTCTCCGTGTTGGTCGGCATCCAGCGCGAACGACGCTACTCCCTTAGCCGCCAAGGCTCGGCCATACGCAACGTTCATCACTTCCTTGCGGCTGGTTAGGCCATGAAGCAGCAGCACGCACGGATATCGTCCTTCTGCCTTTGGCCGCACAAACAGGCCTGGTACAAGGTCACCGGTCCTGCCGTGAAAGCTGATATGCTCAACGACATAGGCAGGGTCGTCTCTGGACTCGATGTACACGTCTGTGACAAACTTCGACCTGTACGAATAGCCTGCTTTCAGCTTCTCCCAGGCCGGCTCGGCATCTTGACCCGAGCCGCCGACGGCGGCGGAGGCAAAGAGGATTGAAACTAGAAATCTGAGAGCGCACATAATATCTCCTTCGCTTTCGGAGCTGCTGCGCCGTCCAGCAAGCCAACGCGCCGAGCGCGGTTCACCTCCAAATCGCGCTCATCAAAGAGCGTCTCCTCGCCTCGCGAGAAGGTTCGTTTTACATCTATCGCAGGAAAGAGCCTGCG
>VFKD01000341.1 GCA_009885735.1 bacterium | reverse complement strand
ATCTCCATTATGATCTCGCGCTCGCGGGCAGTGAGAATTGGGTCGATGTCTGGAGTTCGCGCGTGCGCCATGGCCCGTGGCTTGGCCTCGAACACTCGCATGAAAATCGACTGCAGGAGGGCGCCGCTGCCCAGCGTGAGCGGGAGAGTGTCTGCCAAGTATTTCAGCTCAGGCGAGCTTTCCACGGCGCGGAGGAGTTGGTCTATCAGCGCCGGGATGGGAGACGAGCAATCCTTGCCGTCGCGGAAGTGCGCCATCTCGGCGGCCTGGTGCATGATGGCTGACATGACGGCGTCTTCGTCATCCTGCGGTTCGGAGTGGGCGTTGGGGACGTCTTGATGTGGGGGCATTATCACAATGAGTTCGTGGGAGGGTGCGGAGGTACGTTCCTTTTCCACACGGATTAGTGTCTTGCGTGTAGATGCGGTGGATCTCCACGAATGTGTGCGGATGTAGGGGCGACAGCATCCGTGCGTGAATCTATCGAATGGGCGGGACGGCTGAATGCGGATGCTTCGCCTGGTACTTAGGCCCGCAGCGCGGGAATGGGTGGTTTGCGGGCGAAGCATCCGAGCGTTACGTCTGCGCCTTGATGGTGACGTTCCGGTCGGATGCTGTCGCCCGTCGAATCCGTGATCCGATCGAACGGGCGGGACGGATGCGGATGCTTCGCCCGACGTCTCGACACGCGGTATGAGACGCGATGGCCTGCGGGCGAAGCATCCGAGCGTGACGTTCGTGCCTTGATGGTACGTTCCGGTCGGATGCTGTCGCCCCTACGCGCATGGAATGGTTGCGCACATGACGTTTGGTAAGGGCCACTGCGTCCCGTCACTGTGGATTGCTGCACGGTTCGGTGGTCGTTGTGACGGTTCATTGCGATCAGGATGGCGGAATGTCGTTTGGATTGTTTCCATCGGTCTCCCAACGCGCGGGATTGTCGGCGATATACTCGCGGATTCGGTCCAGGTCGGCCTCGCTTCGAATGATATGTTCGTAGTAATTGCGCTGCCATATCGTTGACCGTTGGTGAGAATAATCCGCCACAGAACCTGCTGCAAGAACACCACGGAGGTCCGCAGATGTTTCGGCCGCACACCGCGCGGCAGCCTTGATTCGCCGACTCGTTACCGACTTGAAATTCTGAATGATCGCGCCAAGCGAGCCGGATTGTGTACCCACCGCGCGTCGCAAGGGTAAGGTAGCTGTACAATTGGGCTCTGATAGCACGACAATCCCGTGCAGATGGTTTGGCATCACGACCCATGCGTCCAATTCGATGGATGGAAAGTGGCTTGGCAAAGACTCCCAATACGTACCAACAATGTCACCAATTGGATTCAATCGCACCGCACCGTCGATGATGGTGCCGAATACATTCGAGCGGTCCTGTGTACAGATCGTTACAAAGTAGGCGCCTGCCTCACGATAGTCGTAATCCCTGAGCCGAATTGATCGACGCTGGGGTGCGTTAATTATTTTGTGTTCCTTTGTGTGACCAGTGCAACATCGCCCGGATTGTGTGGGTTGCCCCGTATATCGGCACGCGGCGCGGGAATGGGTGGTTTTCGGGCGAAGCATCTGGGCGTTACGTTCGCGTATTTGATGCTATCGTTGCGTTCGGATGCTGTCGCCCCTACGCACCCGGTAGCGCCCACGGTAGTTGAATTGGACCGTTTCGATCCCTTCCCGTTGATTGCCGCACGAAGTTGGCGCCGTTGTAGGGGCGACAGCATCCGCTCGGTGACCTACCGTTGGGGCGCGACGGCTGAACGCGGATGCTTCGCCCGCCTGCGCCGGGAATCTTCCGTAGGTGCGGAATGGGTGTATGCGGATGATTCGCCCGGTGTTTCGATAGGCGGCATGAAACACGGCGGTTTGCGGGCGAAGCATCCGAACGGTACGTTTGCACTTTGATGGAAGCGTCTCGGTCGGATGCTGTCGCCCCTACGATGGTCGATAGGCCGCGAGTCGATTAGGATCCAAACATCTCGCACTCGCCAGGTTGGTGCCTACCCCGTGCTCTGCATCGCGGCGGCGACGCCGGTGATGCTCAGGAGGAGCGACCGGGTCCACTCCGCCGTGGCCTCGGGAGTCTGCTCGGCATCCGCCCGCGCGAGCAGGGCAACCTGCAGAAGGCTAATCGGGGCGACCGCAGGGTTGCGAAGCTCGACTGTTCTCCGTACCACCTCGGCGCCCTCCAGCAGTTGCTGCTGCTCGGTAACGCGCAGTATCCAGGCGTGCGTGCGGTCATACTCGGCGAGGATGCTGCCGTGGATGCGCTGTGCCAGTCTCTTTGGCCGCACTCGGTCGGCATACCACGAGGCCGTGGGCATGTGAGCGCGCAGAATCTCGAGCTGGGCGTTGTCTACCACCGTTCGGAAGAAGCTCCACTTGCGATACATGGCACGCATTATCTCTTCGTTTGCCGGGTTCTCGCCCGCGAACCACTCGATCGCGCTCCCCACTCCGTACCATCCCGGAATGCCGTAGCGGCTCTGCACCCAGGCGAAGACCCAGGGAATCGCCCGCAGGTCGTCCATGCCCACCATTGTCTTGTTTGGGCGGAACGCCGGCCGCGAAGCGATGGGAAGCCTGCTCACATGCCGAATGGGCGCGGCCTGGGTGTAGAAGCTCCAGAACTCGGGATCGTCGTGAACCAGCGCGCGGTAGACCTCGCGCGACTTGTCTGACATGGCGCTCATCGCTGCTTCCCAGGCGGGCTTCGACCGGCCTGCGTCCGGGTTTGCGCTCGCGGTAAGCACGGCGCTGACGATCTGCTCGAGGTGCCTGTGGGCAATTGGCGCGAGGCCGTAGCGGAACGAGACCACCTCTCCCTGCTCGGTGAAGCGAATTCGCCCGTTGAAGCTGTTTTGCGGCTGCGAGAGAATTGCGCGGTTTGCGCGGCCTCCTCCTCGGCCCACGGTGCCGCCTCTGCCGTGAAAGAGGCGCAGGCTCACTCCGCGACGCCTACAGACGGCAGCGAGCCGCCGCTGAGTGTCGTGGAGCGACCAGTTCGCCGCCAGGTAGCCGCCGTCCTTGCTGCTGTCGGAGTAGCCCAGCATCACCTCTTGGAAGCTGCTGCGCGCCGCGAGCTGCTTGCGATAGGCAGCATTCGAGAAGAGCGTGGAAAGCAGCGTATCGCAGTTCTCCAGGTCGTCGATGGTCTCGAAGAGGGGCACGAAGTTGAGGTCGCTCTCCAGTCTCTTCTTGCCGCCCTCGAACTTCCATCTAAGCAGGCCCGCCTCCTTGGCTAGGAGCATCGGCTCCAGAACGTCGGACACGCCGTGCGTCATGCTAATCACATAGGCGGTCACCGAGTTTCGCGAGAGGTAGCGTCCGGCGTGTCGCACCACTTCCAACACCTCCAGCGCGCCTCGGCACTCTAGTGTGTCCTTGGTCGCCTCCGCGAGCAAAGGCCTGGGAGAGAGAAGCTCTCGCGAGAGCAGCTTCACCTTCTCGGCCTCGTCCATCTGCAGGTAGCCGCGCTCGCCCGAGGTGAGCCCCGCGGAGCGAAATATCTCGTCCAGCGCCCGCGCATGTTCGTCGCTGTGCTGGCGCACGTCGAGCGTGGCGAGGTGAAATCCGAACGAGGCCACCTGAACCGCAAGGTGTGCGATGCCTCCCTGGTCCGCAAGTGCTGACGCGCGGTTCGCCCGGAGACTCGCACGAAGCAGTTCGATGTCGGCTGTGAGCTCTGCAGAGTTGGTGTAGGCCGGCCACCTGCCTTCGAAGGATGGGCCCTCTTCATGGAAGTTTGTCAGGACGTCCAGGTGCGCCAGGGCGTGCTCCAGGCGCATCTGGATCAGCTGGAGCTTCAGGACGTATGGCTCCGCGCTGTAGCGAGATCGGTAGACCTCGCCCAGCTCGCAGCGGGCCAGCTCATCCTCAATCGAGGCAGACAGCTCGGCGGAAACTCCCATGAGCCTATTGCTGAGGGTGAGGTCGCGCCGCAGGTCCAGCACGCGTTGAATATAGAACTCGATGACTCTGCGCTTGTGGAGCAGCAGAGTGTCCCAGGTCACCTCGCTGGTGACGTTTGGGTTGCCGTCGCGGTCGCCGCCGACCCAGCTTCGGTACCGGAGGAAGGAAGGCACAGTGAACTCCGAGTCTGGATAGTGCTTTGCCAAGGCATCTCGCAGGTCGTTGTGGAGCCACGGCACCACCTGCAGAATAGTGTTCTCCAGGAAATAGAGCGCGTTACGCACCTCGTCCCCAACAGTGAGCTGCGAGGAGCGAAGCTCGTCTGTGTGCCAGAGCGCCGTGAGCGTGAGGCCAAGCTGCCTTGCCGCCTCCTCGTGCGCATTCAGTGGTCCATCCGTGTCGGGCGCATCTAGCGGCTGGCCGCAAGCCGAGAGGTACTGGGCGATCTTCTGCAGCTTGTCGAGCACGGAGCGCCGCCGCGCCTCGGTGGGATGCGCGGTAAGAGTTGGGCATATCTCGGCCGCGCTAATGAGAGACTGCATTCGTGCGGCGGAAATGCCCGAGGCGGCGAGGCGTCCAATCGCGTCGTCGATAGACTCCGCCCGCGAACTGCCCACGGCTCGGCTGCGGCGGCCACGGTTGACCTTCACGATCTCCTTCTGCTCGGCGGTGTTGAGAAGCTGAAAGAGGACGGTGAACGCGCGCAGCAGGTGGTCGAGCGTTTCGGAGTTCCGGAGCGCAGGCAGCTCATCGAAGAGAGTCGCCGGGTCTGCGGTATCCACTCGGGAGATGAGTTCTCGCGCAAGGCTGCGGAGCTCAGGCCCCTCCTGGGAGTCCAGCACAGCCCCCAGCAGGCTGTCCAGCAGAACGATATCGGCGCTGAGGCTTTCGGAGAGGCCGAACTCGCGCGGGCGCAGCCCGAGGAATGCATCTGAGGTCATCGCGGTATTGCCGCTCGCAATCTATGGTGAACAGGGTTTGGAGAATGTGCCGATTAGGCAGGTCAAGATTAGGTTTCTGCGCCGCATTCTCCTTCGGAGGAAGAACACTGAGCATGGATAGGCAGGATGGTCAGGATAGAGTCATTATCCTGTACAGCTTGTCTAT
>VFKD01000600.1 GCA_009885735.1 bacterium | reverse complement strand
GGTAGAAAGAGACCACTTCGTCCAGCCGCGCAGGTTCCGCGTTGGCTAACAAGGCCGCTAGCCCGGATTATTCACGATCCCAAAGTTTAGTGGGATTGGCCATGGTGAGTGGCTGGGTTTGGGGTTGCGGTTTGCGATGGGGGTGGAGGGCCCCCTTACCCCCGTGGTGCTGGGGGCACTCGGGGTGGGAAGGAGCGGGTTGCCGGGAAGATCAGTCGCTGGGAGCGCGGGCGGCGACGGCTTGGCTGACGGCGAGGTAGTAGCGCCAGTTGGGCCAACTGGTGGAGATCAGCACGCGGATGCAGCGGGCGGTGACGACGATGCGGGCGGCGACTTTGATGACCAGCGTGCGCCAGGTGCAGGCGTGTCCTTCGCCGAGCGGGTCAGCTTGGCGACGCTGGCTCCAATGCCGTCGCTTGTCGGGGAGCGACTGGGCTTCGAAGGGCAAGTCAGGTTCCACGCGCGCCGGCGCGGGAGGCTGCGCCACCACTTGTCGCAGACGCACGAGCAGATTCGCGGCCAGGGTGTGCATCATCAGGCGGAAGACGTTGGCCAGGTAGCGATGATCGCTCAGCCGACCCGCCGCGAGTTCACACTTGAGTTCTTTGTTGCGGTTCTCGCTTTCGCCGCGATCGGCGTAGTCTTCATAGGCTCCTTGCGGCACGACGCGCGCGCCAGGGCGATTCGTCACGACCGCGCGACGATTCGTGCCCTGCGCATTGGCTTCGCACTTGACCACGACCCACCGCGGTTCGTCCCAACTTCCCGCCTGATATTCAAAGGCGGTGAAGAGTCGCTGCGGCTGTTTGGTTTCCTCCCAGGCCGCAACCGCGCTGTCCAATAAAGCCTGGCTTTCCCGCTTCAAAACGGGGTTCATGCCCAGGCCCACGGTGTATTCGATCTGCATCTGCTCGCAGGCCAGGTAGAACGCGGGCACCGCATATCCCGAGTCGGCCCGCACGCAAATTCGCACGTCGGGCCACTCTTGTTTCAAGCGCGCCACCACGCGCTGCAGATCCGGCACCACTCCCATCGCCCCATGCGCGGTGCCATGCAACAACACGGGGAACACCACCAGATCGTTCTCCGCGCACGTGATCACGCGCACCAAATATTGATACTGCTCGTAGAATCCGTGGAAGAAGGTGAGCTGCTGCTGGCCGTGCGCCGGGTCGTCAAAGACGTCGATGTCGAGCGTCAACTCGGTAGGAGGTTTTGAGAAGGAGCGGATGAACTCCTGCAAATACCATTCTTCAATCCGCAACAAATCGCCCGCGGTGACGGCGTTCTCCAGACGCGAGAGCGTCGGCTGGCTGGCCAGATCGCGGCCGTCCGGCCGCCGCCCCGCCACCAACTTGAAGATGCCGTCGCTGCGCAGCGTGTCGTGATCGTTCTGATCTTCGTAACCCGCCAGAATGCCAAACACCCGCTGCCGCACCATCTCGACCACCGCATGCCAGCAGCCTTGACGATCATCCTGAATCTGGCTCGCAAAGCCCGCCGTCCAACCCAACTGCTCATCCAACTGCCGCACCGGCAACAACCCCGCATCCGTGCTCAGTTGCTCTTCGCGCACCTCGACGCAAACCGGCAGAGAACCCAAAAAACCAAACACCGCCTGACCCACAGACTGTATACTCACAACCAGCCTCCCTGCGTTGATAGAAGTCGTTGTTATCCAACTTCTTAGATGCAGCCGGAGGCCTTTTCATTCCCACCCGCATGAATAATCCGGGTTAATCTTCTCGACGTGCGCCCCAGGTTTGCTGGGCAGTTCGGCTAGTGGTCCCTTCTTGTCCTGGGCGAACACTGTCAGGCCCACAGCCAGGAATGCGATGAGTACCAATGCGCAACGAATCATCTCGATGCTCCTTTTGAATGT
>VFKD01000313.1 GCA_009885735.1 bacterium | reverse complement strand
TTACCACCCGTGCAGACAACGCTATTTTCAAGAGAGCGGAGCTTTCGCCGTTTGGAAGCGCGTCACTCTCGCATGGTGCTAGCGGGAACGAAACATCCAGGCGTACCCGATCTGCTGTTACCGGACCCTTCGACTTCGCCACGATACGGCTGTGGCTCCGCTCAGGGTGACAATGACGGGGCCGTTGCGATCGATTGAGATTCTTGACCTGGTCTCAAAACTTGACACAACTACAAAATCTTTTCGGACTCAAGTGATCTAGATGCGAGGTGACACCATGAGTCATTTGATTAGCCTAAGTGATGACGCCTTCAGGGCATACGAGCGTCGTGCTCGTCATGCCGGACTCACATTGGAGCAGTATCTGGACCAGTCTGCTCCATACGACGACGGCTTTGTCCTTACTCCTGAAATGCGCCTCGGGATCGAGCGCGGCCTCGCTCAGGCAGACGCTGGGGAGTTGCTGGAGATGAGTGTAGTTCGCGAGAGCTTGGCCGATTACAGGTCTGAATGGCACGCAAGCAGAAGCCAATAGCGATCTCATTCGCCTCGGCCGTCGACGCTAGCCTGAGTTATTCACGTTGTTCGGGAAATCGGTACTTGCTGTCAAACCGTCATTCCTGCATGTCCTCAGCAGGAATCCAGTTTCGCTCTTATGGATTCCTGCTTCCGCAGGAATGACGGTGGAGCGCAGGCACCTTCTCGAATGGGCCAATTGCCTACATCACAAACCATATCTGCATCACCCGGCCGTGGCATCGTCCTCATGGCCTAGCCTACTGTCGATAAGTTCCCAGCCGGATCGGGAGAAGTCCTCCAGGTCCTCGGCGTTCCATTCGTCATTGACGTCTACTGGGTTGTCGATCTCCAGTCCGCCAAGTGCCTTTAGGGGCAGTGCCGTAATCTTCTCCGCGAGGCGATACTCCTGTTTTCCGGGATAGATCACCCAGAGGTGTTCGACGTTTAGGTCCTCCACTGCGATGTGCATTGATCGGCTCGTCGTGGGAGCATCGGTACACTTGAACTCGAATCCCCAGCGTTTACCGTTTCGGAATAGCAGCAGGTCCAGTTCCGCGCCGCGCTGTGTGCTCCAGAACCAAGCATCCTGCTCGCCAAATCGAATCAGAACCTGCTCCAGCGCGAATCCCTCCCAGCTTGCGCCATAACGCGGATGGGATCGAAGCTCATTCATCGTCCGAATGCCAAGAAAGAAGTGCAGGAGGCCGCTGTCTCGGAGGTAGACCTTTGGCGATTTGACCTGACGCTTCCCCAGGTTCTCGTGCCACGGCTGCAGCACGCGAACCATGAATGTGCCGTCGAGGAGGTCGCTGTAGTGGTTCACGGCGCTTGGGCTCGACCCCATCGCTCGCGCCAGCTCCGCTCCGTTCCAGGTCTGACCGTGGTAGTGCGCCATCATTGTCCAGAACCGGCCCAACGTTTCCGCCGGCACGCGCACGCCCAGTGCGGGAATGTCGCGCTCCAGGAACGTCTGCCTGAAACCCCCGAGCCACCGGTCCGCCGCCGAGTCGCTTGCTGCAAGAAACGAGCGTGGGAATCCTCCGCGAAGCCACAGCCGGTCTTGCTCGTCAGGTCCGACCTCGGCAAGCGAAAAGCCCGACACCGACACAAACTGCACGCGGCCGGCGAGGGACTCCGAGACACCGCGCACGAGGTCCGGCGCTGCGCTTCCCAGCAGCAGGAAGGTTGCCTTTCGGTGAGGATCGTCGCAAATCGGGCGCAGCGAGGCGAAGAGGGACGGCATGCGCTGGACTTCGTCGATTACCACGAGCCCCGTGGCGTCGCCGAGGGTCAGTTCCGGAGTGTGCTGGAGAGCTGCGCGACCGGCTGCACTCTCCAGGTCGAACACGGTCGCGCCGCCAAGCCGTTCGGCCACCTGCCGAGCCAGAGTGGTCTTGCCCACTTGCCGAGCGCCGAGCAGCGCGACGACAGGTGACTCCGCTAGGCGCACCAGCACGCCTTCAAGCAGTTCCCGACGTTCAGATAATTGTTGCATATCAACAGCCTATACTACGATTTACAACGATTGTCAATGGCGATTTGACATAGCAGGTGTACTTCGCAACTACCCCTGGCGCAGGTCCACGCCCAGCACGCCGTCAAGGTTGTTGAGCGCATCCACAAGGTCCGCGATCACTGCTTCCGAGGTTAGCCGTAGGCTATAGACCGCGTCCAGCGTAGCGCCTTGCCGCGCCGTGGCAACCGACACTGTTTGAGCCTCAATGATGCGTCCCTCGCGAACCTGGGACAGAATCTCGGCCGGCTTTGCTCCTAGCTGCAGGCGCAGCGTGAGCTTGAACCAATCGTCCGATGCCGGTGGAGCCGTGGCCGCATCCGCAGGCCGCATCAGGGCGGCAGCAACCCCTGCGACCGCCAGCGTCAGAAGCGCGATCCAGAGGTGACCGGCGCCCATCGCCATACCTACAATGACGGCAAAGATCACGAAGGCCGTGTCGCGCGTGTCTTGCACCACGGTTCGGAACCGCACGATGGAGAGCGCCCCCACTAGGCTGAACGCCCTGGCGACGCTGTCGCCCACGACCTGGGTTACGGCTGCGATAAGGACGCAGAGCAGCGCAAGGGTCACCGGAAATGTTGGTGTATACGGCTCTCCGGAATGGGTCTTTCGGTAGATCACTGAGACTGTGTAGCCCAGCACAAACGCAAGTACCAGACGAACCGCAAGGACACCAGGGGAAACGTTCGCGGACGTGGAGACCGCCTGGTCGAGCCAGCTAGGCATTCGGAAAGCCTGCCTTCCGTCCGGCAGCCTCTAGGGCCATACGAAATTTTCCTGCACGCGCGGGCGCGAGCCCCAGATCGCGAATTATCTCCTTCCAGGCTGAAGGAAGTGCGCCTTCGAAGGACATCTTGAGCAGGCAGCCTTGCGGAACGTCGAGATGCTCCAGCGAGTGGTCGAGGGTCCAGGCGTTGGCTGCGGCCGCTTGCACGTCAGTATCCACCACAAGGTCGGCTTGAGCCCCGTTGAGCGTGGCATGGACCTTCGTACGATGAAACTCGGCGAGAATAACGGGTACAACCCTCATCGCGTGTACGCGCTGGGCAAACCATGCCCCATCCCAGACCGGATGTTGCGAACCGGCGCCAAGCATCTCAACCTCCGCGAGGGGGACGCGCATCACTCGCTCGCGCTCCATCTCCCTGCGGCGGGACTGCTGGATGAGGTCCGCTTCACAGCCGCCCACCTCCCAGCGAATACGCAGCCTTCGGCTGTTCTGCTTCGACCGCGGCGGCGCCGCCGCGCCCTCCGGAAGGCCGAGGTAGAGGCATCGCAAGCGTGCTGACGAGGTGTGCGCGCCGTCTGCGCCCATCGCCATCGAGCGTTCGATCAACCTCTCTGCCGCTTCGGCGGAGGCAGCAAGCTGTAGAGTAGACAGCCAGGGAGTGCGACTTGTGATTGATACTTCGTGAATGCGCAGCGCCTCCATCAACGCGGCGCTCCAGTGTTGATGTTTCCAGGAGGGCCACCAGGACCAAAGTCGGGAGGCATGGGACCCATGGGACCGCCCTGACCACCAAATCCAGGCTGAGGTCCACCTTGTCCACCAAATCCGCCGGGCCCACCGAAACCATATGGTCTGCGCTGGCCTCCTGCGGGAGTGATCTCCTTGAATGCCTCAGCAGAAAAGCTGATGTGAATGGTGTGGACCCTATCCATGCCGAAGAGGGCAGCGGCCCCGTCCGCGTGCGTTGGGCCGGTGGCCAACAGCATAGCAGGCACAGCTAACCATCCCGCCGTGCGAGCGGTTGGGCAGGTCAATCCTGTCATCCTTGCTCCCCCTGAGCATACTTGTTGCGACTGTGATCAGCTTGTACCCGCACTCGTTGGCGCGGCACAATGATAGACGATGCCCACCGATGGTTAGACACAACATCCGGCGGTCGGGTTCAGTATGACAGAGGTTCGGCCAGTGGCGATGGATGAAGGGCAACAGCATCCAGTGAGTCTTGTACCTGAAAACCGGATGCTCTGGCCCATAAGAACCCTGGGTGGGGCAAGCCCCACGCCCTGCGCACACACAATTCATCTGTTCGTAGGGTGCAGGGCTTGCCCTGCCCGTACCGTGCAGACCCTGTTGCATGGAACAGAATCGTTGATCTCATGCGTTGGATCGGCTAATGCACATGCGCGCCGATGTACCGACGATACAGTTCGCTCGCGAACGTGATCTTCGAGTTCGCGGTCTGCTCAACAATGCCGGCGGCGAGCAGCCGGTGGAATCCCTCGCTGTCCGAGATGTCGAGATTGTTCAGGGAGGCTCGCATCGCCCCGAGGACCTCAGGCATTTGGGAAACAGAGATGAGGATACGCTTCAGGTGATCGCCGAAAGGACCATCGTCCCGCGTTGCGGACGCCATCAGCCCGTCGAAATCCAGCCCTCCACGGCTCAGGGCGTCCAGCGCGCGGCGCGTGACGAAGGGCTGCCCCGCGATGAGCGCGTGGAGCTCAACTACTTGGCTCTGCGAGGTGATTGGAGAACCGTAGAGCTCGTTCAGGCTCGCGGTCTGCTCCAGGGTGAAGCTGTGCAGCAGGAACTGGCGCCCCACGTTGAAGGGCGACTGGTTCAGGTCCTGGATGAACAGGTGAGCTTCTGTAGCATAGCCGATGACGACGGTGAAGCGTGACCATGGCCCGCGCGGTTCCGTTGCCCGCGAGTTGTGCCAGGAGCGCACGAGGCCAAAGAAATCGCTGGCAAACGGCGCGCCGAACAGGCGGTCCACCTCGTCCATGAACCAAACGAACGGCGTTTCCGCGTCCTCCAGAAGAGCACGAATGAAGTTGTCCATGTTCATGTTTGACCCGAAGACGTCCAGCCACTCGTCACCGAAGTCGTACTTGAACTTCAGTTGCCGGGCAAGGGTTGCAGCAAGCAGCTTGTAGAAGGCCTCTTCCGACGAAAGCTGCGCGGCGCTGAGCTTCTGAAAATCCGTGATTGCTACGCGGCTGCCGTTCTCGGTAGCCAGCTTCACTCCGCGCCCAAGCAGCGAGGTCTTGCCCACCTGCCGCGGCCCCTTGATCAGGATGATGCTCTCTCGGCTCCGTATAGCCTGTAAACACTCCGGGTCGGAATCCCTTGCCACATAGAAGGGAGAGTCCGGCGACACGGCGCCACCCACGGGCTCGAGCTGCCGCGCTTCGACCTTCGGCTTGAGCGGTTCCGTGAGAGCTGAGACGATGGAGGTGAGAACTCTCTGGGTGTCTCCGGCACCGGCCCATACTGTGAACTGCAGAGGATTGACAATAGCACCGATAGCGCCATCCAGCTGCCTGTCTGACCCAATGCGGACGGGAAGCACGCTCGGCTTGCCATTCTTGAGGAATGCATCCTGGGCGGTCTCCAGCTCGTATTCCAGCATCTCGCTGCCCAGGGATGCGTCCGAAACAAGAGCCACGACCGCATCCGCAGAGCGAATCTTCTCCTCGATAGCTCGTGCCCAGTCGACCCCTATCTTGAGGTGCCGGTCCACAAAGACCTCGTACCCGAGCCCTTCGAGATGGCGTTCCAACTCCGTGAGCAGGTCGCCGTCAGGCTGCGCGGCCCGCTTGTAGAGCAGGCAGATGCGCTTCTTCGCGACAGCTTCAGAGTTCGCCGCAATCTTGGATGGAAGTCCCGGCCTGCCGAATCCGTCACCGCACAGGCTAAACACAGCTAGTCTCTCGCCGTGCTTGGTGATACCCTCGCCTAGCGGCTTCACATGTGGCCGCCATTCGTCGAACTGCTGAAGCCAACCGGCATGCTGCGGCGTGAGCAGAATGAACCCTTCATCGGCAAAGTCCATAATGCGCTGGGCGGTGTTGATGCCCTCGCCCGTCACATTCTCGTTGCCGGAGATGTCTGTCTGCCGCTGAACCAACCCGCTGTGGATGCCCATGCGCACGCGGAGACCAGCCAGCTTGCCGGCCAGCTCCCGAGCACAGCGGGCAGGAGCGGTTACATCCGTGGAGAAGAGCAGCGCCATGCC
>VFKD01000290.1 GCA_009885735.1 bacterium | reverse complement strand
GGAGCAAGTAGTGGCTGTGCTGGCGGTCGGTTGTGCTGAATCAGCAGATCGATCTCTTCGCGATGGTCTTCGTAGAACATGCTACCGTCACAACATCGTCATCGACTCCGTCACGCTACCGTCACATTGCGTCATTTTTGTGAGAATCTGCTGATAATTTGCTTAAGATGGGGTTCATTGGGCAAAAAACGCCCCAGATTGCGATCTCGGGGGCGCGGAGAGGAACAACGGCTCACCTTAACCGCGCAGGACGCAAAGGGACGACGATGGAATGTAAGGGCGGCGGCTTTCAGCTCTCGGCATGCGCGTTGCTTCGACCCTCCGTTCCCGGTGAGCGCATGCAGGAACAACGCGGTTCGACGCGGTCGTTCGACTCTGCCACGGAACATCTGTGGCAGGCACAGGATGAGCGGAATTGCCGGGATCAGGATGAGCTGATTGTGCTTAGTGTCGCTTAGGGCGACCCCAGGAGTCGGCACGGTACCGGTCCGCAGCGATTGGCGTGAAGGTGGATGAGGTTATGCCTGTGGCAGACATTCCCGCAAGTATCTCAAGCTCTGTGTCGCAATCGTCTCCGGGTCCGGCAAGTAGTCGAACACCTCTACCGAGACGGTGCCACTATAACCGACCTCCTCGAGCGTGCGGAGGATGGGACGAAAGTCGAGGTCTCCGAAGCCGGGCCCGCGACGGTTCGGGTCGTTTGCGTGGACATGTGCGATGTAGGGCGCGAACTCACGAACAAGGCCCATCATGTCGGCGCCTTCCGAGGCTGCGCTTTTCACATCAAAGATGGTTCGCGCGGCAGGGTGGTCCAGGCGTTCGATTAAGCGGCGTGCGTCCGCGAGCGTGAGGAGAAGGTTCGCCTCGGGCGCGGGGAGCGGTTCGAGGCAGATTGTGATCCCGTGGTGGGCTGCCCTGTCGAGCGCTGGGGTGATGCTTTGGCAGAGCCTTGCTTCGGCAACGGCCTGCGTATCGCCGTCAGCCACGCGGCGCTGGCCGGGGGAGCCGAAGACCATCACGCTGCCACCCAGATCATGGCAAAGGTCTACCAGGTCGACAAGATAGGCTGACGTGTGCGCTCGCACTGAGTCGTCCGGTGAGGTGACCGAGAGTCCCTTAGGCGACACAAGCAGCCAGTGCAGGGCGACGATAGGCAGGCCGAAGCTCTCGGCCGTTCTCCGCAACTGTGCGCGCGTCTCCGAAGACACGGTTCGGATATCCTCGGCGAGGGTGAACGGGGCGACCTCAATCTCATCGTAGCCGCACTGTGCTGTGAATTCGCAGGTTCGCGCCCACTCCCAGCCCTGGAATGTCTCGTTGCAGATGGCGAACCGCATCGGTCTAGCCTGGCCAATCGCCGGTGAAGACGGTTTCCGCTGGACCGGTCATCATTACGCGGTTCTCGCCGTTCCACTCAATGAGCAGGTCGCCTCCCGGCAGATGCACCTGCACTCTTCTGCCTGTCTTCTCGTTCAGGACGCATGCCACCGCCACCGCGCAGGCGCCGGTGCCGCACGCAAGGGTAATTCCCGCGCCGCGCTCCCAGGTTCGCATCACCACCTCGGAAGTGCTGCAGACCTGAACGAAGTGGACATTGGTGCGCTGCGGAAACGACTTGTGGTGCTCAATCTGAGGACCAAATCGCGCGAGGTCAAACGAACCCACACCCTGCTCGAAGATAATGACATGCGGGTTGCCCATCGAGACTCCGGTGATCTCGAAGCGCCGTCCGTCTGCGCGAAGCGCCTCGGCAACGACCTTCTCGGAGTCGTCGCCGCGCATAGGCAGCTCGGAGCGTCGCAGCCGTGGCTGGCCCATGTCCACCTTCACTGCCTCGACCTTGCCAGCGCGCGTGGAGAGCTTGAGATTCTTGATGCCTGCCAGGGTATCGACCTTGAGCGATGAGTCCTCGATGAGCTTGTGGTCGAAGAGGTACTTTGCAAAGCAGCGAATGCCGTTGCCGCACATCTCCGCTTCGGAGCCATCCGGATTCAGCATGCGCATCTTGTAGTCCGCGACCTTGGAAGGGAGAACTAGGATGATACCGTCGGCGCCCACTCCGAACTTCCGATCGCATATTCGCTTGCTAAGGTCTGATAAGCCCGATTCGACGGGCGCCTTGTCAAGATGGTTGAAGACCACGAAATCGTTGCCGATGCCGTGCATCTTGGTGAATTGCAACGTCTGCTCCTCTATCTAGTCATTAACACAAGCTGCGGCTGCAGCAAGCTGCGTCCCTACTCCTCTTCGGGTGTTTCTGCCTCTTCGTCGGTGGTCGCTTCTACCTGGTCGGCGGCCACTGGCGCGCCTTGCGCCTCTGCTCGTGGACGCGCTTGGGCAGCGGGGCTCTCTGAGCGTGCCTCGCTGTAGAAATTCGATATTGGCCGGGAGGGCACGATGCTGGTTATCGCGTGCTTATAGACAAGCTGCGTAGGGCGCCCCGCGGAGTCAAGCAGAATGGTGAAAGCGTCGAACCCTCGCACTATGCCACGAAGCTGGACGCTGTTCACCAGGTAGATGGTGACGCTGACGTTCTCTTTTCGGACCTGATTAAGAAAGATGTCTTGAAGATTTAATTGAGTTTTGCTCATCTCGGTTTGTCTCCTCCCAAAAAAGTGATTCAATCACATTGCGGCAATACCGGTCTGTGGGAGCATCCCAACAACTTCGTCGGCGATATCGGCCGCCGCTCTCTCGTCCACGTCTATCCAGTGAAGCTGTTTGTCCGCGCGAAACCAGGTCATCTGCCGCTTGGCATACGCTCGGGTCCTGCGGCTAATCTCCTCAACAAGCTGCTCGTCTGTCCAGCCCTGCTCAATCGCCGTACACGTCTCGCGATAGCCCAGTCCGTCCAGCGCCCTGCAGGAGCGCGGAACACCGGCCTCCAAGAGCCCTGTCACCTCGGCCCTCAAGCCGGCCCGCACCATTGCGCTCGTACGCTCCAGGATGCGCGCCGCGAGCTTGTCCTTCTCCATCCGCAAGCCAAATCGAATGGAGGGCAGCGGAGTTCGTTGTTCCGAGTCCCTTTGCTGCTTGTCGGATAGTTTCTCGCCGGATACGATCTGTACCTCGAGTGCCCGAATCGTGCGAACCAGGTCATTCGGATGAATGCGCGCGGCGCTCGCCGGGTCCAGCTCGGCCAGCCTGCGGTGCAGCTCTCCAGGCTCGCCAGTGGCCGCCTCGCGCTGCAGGGCGGCCCGAACAGCGGGGTCCGCGACCGTCTGCGCAAGGCTGAACTGCTCCAGAAAGCACTTCACATAGAGCCCGGTTCCGCCCACGAGGAGCGCTCTGGCGCCCCGCGCCTCTATCTCAGCCAGCGCCTGCTGGGCGAGCGAAACGAACTTAGCTACGTCAAACTCCGCAGTCGGCTCCGCAACATCAACGCAATGAAAGCGCACCAGTGCCTGCTGCTTGGGTGTCGGCTTTGCGGTGCCCACGTCCAGCCCGCGATAGACCGCCATCGAGTCTGCGCTGATGATCTCGCCGCCGATGCGGAGGGCCACTTCGATGCCGACTTCCGTCTTGCCCACTGCCGTGGGTCCGACGATGGCGACGATGGGCCGTGCTGCGCTCATTCCGCTCGTAGTATAGCATACGGCCTTGGGCCAGGGGGTTAGGGCCGCAGCAGTCCAGCCAGGTAGATCTCAACCGCCCCGTTCCACTTCTCCTGGGCCTTGAGGATGACGTCGCAGACCTCGCGCACTGCTCCGCAGCCTCCCGATCTCTCGGTAACCATGTCGGCAAGCGCCTTCACTTCGGAGATTGCGTTTGATGGGGCAAACCGCACTCCCGCGAGCGAGAGAGCAGGGAGGTCGTTGAGGTCGTCGCCTATGTAGGCGACATTCTCGGGCTGAAGAGTGAAGCGGCCTATCAGCTCGGCAACCGCCTTCGCCTTGTTTGCGCAACCCATGGTGAGATGGGGGATGTTGAGCTCGGCAGCCCTCCTGGATACTGCCTCGCTCGATCGTCCGGAAATCCACGCAACCTGCAGGCCCGCGAGGAGGCAGAGTTGGATTCCGAGGCCGTCCGCGACGTGGAATCGCTTGGTCTCAAATCCATCCGAGTTCACTTCGATTTCGCCGCAGGTGAGAACTCCGTCCACGTCCATAGCGAGCAGGCGAACAGCGGACAGCTTGGAAAGCAGGGCAGCGGACCTATCGAGCGGTGCATTCGCCATTACTTTGCCTCTTCGAGATGGAGTGGTACGGCTGCTAAACGATGCCGCTGCGAAGGAGGTCCTTTAGCATCAGGAGACCGATTGCCCTTCCTTCGGCATCCACGACCGGCGCCTCGCCGGGGCGCTTTGGCGACTCCTCTAGGATGGCCAGCGCCTCCGCCGCCATTGGGTCTCCCATCACCACAAGAGGCTCGCGATTCATGAAGCTTGAGGTCGGCAGGTTGAGGGCATCTTCGTGGCTAACGAGCGCCCGCCGAATGTCTCCGTCCGTGATTAGGCCGAGCAAGAGGCCGGAGCCGTCCACCACGAATGCGCAGCCGGCTTTCGCCTTCGTGATGGCAAAAAGCACGTCGTGCAGGCTGGTATCGGCCCGTACGAGAGCGATCTGATCGCCGGAGCGCATCACGTCGGATACGCGCAAAGTGAGCCGCTTGCCCAATGCACCTGCGGGATGGTAGAGCGCAAAGTCCTCTCGGCTAAACCCGCGCGCCTCCATTGCAGCAAGTGCGAGCGCGTCTCCCAGGGCAAGCATTGCCGCGGCGCTGGTGGTGGGAGCAAGGCCCAGCGGGCAGGCTTCTGCGCCCACGGAGACGTCGAGCACAATCTCTGCAGCAGCTGCAAGGCCGGAGGCGGTGCTGCCCACCATGGCCACTATTCGCGCTCCAATCTGCTTCAGGCTGGGAAGGAGGCGCAGCACTTCGTCGGATTCGCCGCTGTATGAGAGCGCGAGCACAACATCCGCGCTGGTTACCATCCCAAGGTCGCCGTGCAGCGCCTCGGCTGGATGAAGATAGAAGGAAGGAGATCCGGTCGAAGCCAGGGTCGCGGCGACCTTGCGGGCGATCGCGCCGGCCTTTCCCACTCCCGTGGTGACAACTCGTCCGTCACACGAGAGAATCGCCTTCACCGCGTCTAGAAAGGAGTCGTCGATACGCTCCGCCAAGGCGAGAATTGCCTCTGCCTCAATGCGAAGCACGCCGCGCCCGCGCTCAAGAATCGTGTCGTCCATGGAGCGGATTATAGCGCAAAATCGTTGCTTGACCGGCTTAGTCAGCACATCTGTTCGGCTATACGATTCCGCAGCGCATCAGGTCTGTCAGCATCAGCACTCCCACCGCTCTTCCCACGGCATCCACCACGGGCGCCTCGGTGATACGCTTACGAGCATTCTCGAATAGCGCGAGGGCTTCCGATGCGAGAGGGTCGCCCGTGAGAACGAGTGGCTCGCAGGTCATGAATTCGGATGCGGGCCGCTCAAGTGCATCACGGTTTGCAACGAGGGCGCGACGGATGTCTCCGTCCGTGAGCAATCCGACTAACTTGCCGTCATGACCCAAGACGAGGGCGGATGCAGCTTGCGCTCGAGTGATGGAAAAAAGGACTTCCTGAAGCCGAGTGTCTGGCTTCACGATCGCCACCTGTGTACCAGTGCGCATTACGTCCGACACTCGGACAGTGAGACGTTTGCCCAGTGCGCCTGCAGGGTGAAAGAGTGCGAACTCCTCCTTGCTGAAGCCGCGCGCCTCCATGGCTGCAACCGCAAGGGCATCACCCATTGCGAGCATTGCCGCTGCGCTGGTGGTGGGCGCGAGCCCTAGCAGACATGCCTCTGCCGGCACGGAAATGTCCAGAACGAGGCCGGCAGCCTGGGCCAGCGTGGACGATCTGCTCCCCGTGATGGCGATGACGCACGCGCCGATCCGTTTCAGGCTGGGCAGCAGCCGCAAAACCTCGTCCGACTCGCCGCTGTACGACAGGGCAACCAGAACGTCCGCGCTGGTTACCATTCCAAGGTCGCCGTGAAGGGCCTCGGCGGGGTGAAGAAAGAGCGAGGGCGATCCGGTTGAGGCGAGGGTCGCCGCTACCTTTCGAGCTATCAACCCCGCCTTGCCAACTCCTGTGGTGACCACTCGGCCCTCGCACCGAAGGACGGTTGCAACAGCCGTCACAAACAGGCCGTCGATTCGCGCGCCGAGCGCGTGTATAGCATCGCCTTCCACTCGAAAGACCGCTTTGCCGCGCTCGAGAATTGCGCGGTCCGTGCTGCGACCCGCTTGCGCGATCTTGCTGGGTCTGGAGCGTTCTCGAATGCCGCGTCTCTCTGGTGGCAGCGCTGCACAGCTTCCGATGCGGAGCAACCTCAATAGGCTCCGCTGGGCGCATGACTGGCATGCATGTCCCCTCGGCGCGGCTGCGACTGAAACATATCCTCTGTGACCCATTGGGGAAGCCAGATTGACGCATGCGTTCCGGACTCGCACGTTCGGGCGAGGAAGTCTCCCCCCATTCGTTTGGCCGCGAAGCGCACGTGGTCGAGCGTTCGCGACACATGATGGTCGTCCATGTCGATCGTCGCGTCACTTCTCCATTCCATGGTGACGGAGGAGCCGGAATGAGTTGGATAGATGCTAAGGTGAATCGGGCATCTCTCGTGTGTCACGAGGTCACGCAGGGCATTCATGGCGTCCACCAGAACGGTCTCGTCCGCAGCTACGACGATGGGCTCCCAGGTGATCACCTCCACACGCATGTCGTGCCGACCGCGACTCTCACCCACGTGGCATTCCAGCAGGCGCTCGAGCGGAATTCCATCCAACGTAAGGACCAGAGCGCTGCTCTGAAGAGTAATCTGGCGGTCTATCGTCAACATGTCTGAGTTTGGCCTCCGTCCGCAAGATAGGACAATCTTGCGACTCGATGCTCGGATCAGTTTGTTCCACTGCGCCAGGGCGGCTGCCCTACACACATTGCCGGTTTGACAAAAACCTGGTAGTCCCTTAAGATACCGAAAGCCGCTGGAGGACAACGATGAAGCGCGTCGTGAGTGTGAGCCTAGGTACATCGAAACGCGACAAGACGGTGGAGAGCGACTTTCTCGGCGTACCCTTTGTCGTGGAGCGGAAGGGCGCCGACGGCGATAAGAGGCGGTTCATGGAGATGGTCGCTGATCTGGACGGCAAAGTGGACTGCATAGGAGTGGGTGGGACCGATGCCTATCTGTATGCAGGGTGCCGGCGGTATGCGTTTCGCGAAACCCTTCGCCTGATGCGCGGCGCGGTCAAGACTCCATGGGTAGATGGATCAGGCTTGAAGAACACCCTGGAGCGAACTACAGTCGAGACTCTTCACCGGGAAGGGACGGTGGACTTCCGCGACAAGCGCGTGCTTCTCGTGGTGGCGGTGGACCGGTTCGGCATGGCGGAGGCGTTGGCGAAGGTCGCAAAGTCCATCGTGTATGGTGACCTACTCTTCGGACTTGGGCTGCCGATACCTATTCGCCGATGGTCCACCGTGATGCTTCTTGGGCGAATTTCGCTTCCCATTATCACCCGCTTCTGCCCGATCGAATGGTTTTATCCCACGGGCGAGAAGCAGGAAAAGAACACACCCAAGTTTGGCAAGTATTTTGCGGAGGCGGATGTCATCGCCGGCGATTGGCACGTCATTCGCCGCTTCATGCCCGAGCGGCTGGATGGCAAGATCATTCTGACGCAGTCTAGCAGAGACTCCGAGACGGCCCTGCTGAAGGAGCGCGGCGCTGCGGCGCTCATCACGACCACGCCGTTGATTGGCGGCGTGGCCTTCGCCACGAACGTGATGGAGAGCGTGCTGGTGGCGCTTCTCGGCAAGCCTCCCGAGACGTTGACGGAGCAAGACTACCTGGGTACACTCACTCAACTTGGCTGGAGGCCCGGCCTCATCAAGTTGAATTAACATGCCATCGCGCTTCGCCTTTATCGTTCACCCCATTAATGTCCGCAGCGATCTCGCCTCCCGCATCCCTCTCGTGCGGTTCCTTCCCATGGCGATCATCGAGCGTATTCTGCTCGCCAAGCGACCTGCCGCCGTCGCGCACGTCACCGGAATTGTCTCGGAAACCGGAGCTGAGGCGGAGGGCTGGTTCATTGGCTGCCCTCTCACGCCCCGCCAGTTTCTAGGTCTTCCGGTAGAGCAGGTCTATTCGCGGCTCGAGGAGTGCGGTCACATTGCCGAGAGCCTTGGCGCGGAGATTATCGGCCTTGGCGCCTTCAGCTCTGTGGCGGGAGACGGTGGAATCACCCTTGCCAAGCGACTCAAGATAGCGGTCACCACCGGCAACTCCTACACCGTCGCCACTGCGGTGGAGGGAGCGGCGCGTGGCGCTGCGATGATGGGAATACGAATTCCGGAGGCCACCGTTGCCGTGGTGGGCGCAACCGGCTCAATAGGTGCGACCTGCGCCGAGATACTTGCCAGGGACGCGCATAAGGTAGTGCTTATTGGACGCAACTCGGAGCGGCTAGGCGCACTGGCCGAGAGATTGGGCGCCAATTCTCAGGCTAAGTTTGAGGTTTCGATCGATGTGGAGCAGGGACTGAAGGATGCAGACGTGGTGATTACCGTCAGCAGCGCGGCACAGGCAATTATCCTGCCGAAGCATATCAAGCGCGGCGCTGTGGTGTGCGATGTGGCTAGGCCGCGGGACGTCTCGGGAGCCGTTGCAAGGGAGCGGGACGATGTGCTGGTGATTGAGGGCGGCGTGGTTCGAGTGCCGGGGAAGATGCGCAGCACGTCTCTGCGAACGGGAGACACATTCAGCTTTGGGTTTCCGGAGGGAACGGCGTATGCCTGCATGTCCGAGACGATTGCGCTCGCACTGGAGAACCGCATGGAGAGCTTCACGCTGGGCAAGGAGGTTTCCGTACCGCAGGCCGACGAGATTGCCGCACTCTGCGCAAGGCACGGCTTCAGGCTGGATGGCTTCCGCTCGTTTGAGCGCGCGGTGACCGACGCCGAAATCGATGCCATTCGCAAGCGCGCCGGACGCGCGGAGGCGGTTCCAATGCCCGTTTGCACTGTTCCCGCGAGCCCTTCTGCGGAGTAACGATGGGCTCCACGCGCTGCATCGGCAATTTGCACAAACAGACTTCAACCAGTATAATGCCTACAGATGTATTGAGAATTGAAGGGATAAGTATGAGCAAGTTCCGCCATCCAGAGGGCACCGAATGGTTTGTAGGCAAGGCTGCAATGCAGACGCTTGTTTTTGAGCAAAACGAGCACTCGGGTTTTGTTCCGGATCCACTGGCGTCACCACAGGCCGTACGCGCCATGATGGTGGCCAGCGGAATTCGTCCAGCGGACAACTTATCGCCGTACGGCATCTCCGCCGCTCGGGAGGAATAGCGACTGTAGCGTTCCTTTCCTGGGACACGAGTGCTCTCGTAAGGCGCTACCCGACTTATTTATGAAGGTGTCGATAGTGTACGGTAAATGGTGATCTCATTGTTGCGTTGGAGTCCCACGGCGTAGACGCCGAGGCCACTCGCACGGTATAGCTTTCCGGGAATGTCGATCTATTCCTGCAGCCCCTTGGTCGCCACGATACCGAGCCTTCCGCGGAGTGAGTCTGTGAATATCGGATTCACTTCGTTTCGATGCTTTCCAGGACCAGCACCCAGTCCTGGGGCGATGGCAGCCGTGTTGATCTGTATTCGCCCGAGGTGCCATTGACGATGCCTTGATCAAAGCGCCTGCCGGTGGCCGGGTCGAAGTAATACGCCGAGTAGCGAACATTGGGTTCGAGCCCTTTGACGACCGTTCCATTCCAGTTGTAAATGCCCCGCTTCGGCTGGTAGATGAACCTGACCTTCCCCGGTATTCCTGCCGAGAAACAGTCCTTCTCGGCCCATTCAGGATGCACCTCGAAGCGTGACCACGAATACCGCTCCAAGAGTTTCTTGCCGATACCCAGTTGGGTTGATCCTGGGTAGTTCATACCCTCCTTCCAAGTCGTCCAGTCGTAAACCGGATCAATTCCGGCGTCACCCTCCACGCCGGCCTGCCAGATGCCGGCCGCGCCGTACGTGTGGCCCGCTGCGCCGCTCAGCATGAAGCTCCAGAACAGGTGACGCTGCACATCCTGGAAGTTCGCTTGCATATGTCCTTCATAACAGGCCTCGCCGCAAAGCGCCGGTTTGGCAGGCTCCTGCGAAAGCGAAGACGTCATCAGTGCGAGGGTTTGTGCCGCCGTCGCAAAGCCGTCATGCCCTATCGCAACCATGTCGAAGTCAAAGACCAAATTGTCCTTGATCGCCTTGCGAGGGTGTTCGGGAGCGGGGTAGGTCATTGGATGGTGATACGGATCTGTCTCCTTCAGATACTTTGCCAGATCCGACCATGGGCCATACGCATCCTTGGCTTCGCCGCCGACGATCCAAACTGTGGGATAGGCGCCGTAGCGGGCGACCAGGTTTCGCCAGTGCCGTTTGTAGCCATCAAGGCCCACTTGTGCAAGTGTGCTCTTGCCGCCACCCTGAGGACGCCCCCATCCGCCGACGATCACCGGCACGATTCCGGCATCTACGAGGCACTTGATCCGGCGGTCCGCAAACTCGAAATACTTCGGGTTCACCACGCTGAAATCGAGTCTTTCATAAGGCTTCCCGCCCTCGTTCTCCCAGCGTGCCTCCATCATGTTCTCGTCTGGATAGGGCCCGCAGACGATCTGTACCGCGTTGAATCCCTTCGCCTTGCGGTCCGCCGTCAGCTTCTGAAAGTTGGCCCAGGTCATCCGCTTGCACAGGCACTTCCACCACGTGTCCGCCAGCCAGAGGTAGGGAGTGCCGTCGGCATGCTCGAAATGGCGTTTGTTCGCGGCCACTCGAAGGAACCCGTGCTGAAGCAGCGGGTTCCTGCCCGTGTAGGCCCCGACGTGGAGAGTTTGAGACTCCCCGTTCGCCATGGTGTTCGCTGGGTCGGAACACTTGACTTCGAATGTGTAATCGCCCTGCACCGGCGGTGCGAATCGAACCTTCCACTTGCTGCCCCCAGCCCAGAACGCAGGGACCCGCCACTGCTGGTCGCCATTGCGAAAGACGACGTCGACCTGCACCTCCAGGAACGGATTGGCGTACTTTCGGGCGGATGTGAAGGAAGCCTCAAAGACAGCCCACTGCTCCGCGGTTCTTTCGTGCGCAGCCGGTTTCAGATCGGCATTGTTCATTTCTGCTGCCGTTGCCGCAGCAACACGATAAGCGAACAGTGCGGCGACGGCAGAAATCTGGTACAGAAGTGTTTTGCTCATTTGCTTTGGTTAACCACTCAGGCGCAAGAACGGTAATCATGCGTTATGATTGTTTCGATTGTACCCCATTGGGCCATTTCAAGATATGAGATAATGGCAGGAATCCCCGACATGTCTTCCAGCTCACTGCTTACTGCCAACAGCAAGCTGAAATGCCTCTGCCCCGCCTACGATCGGCAGGGTTATCCGAGTGGAATCTAGGTCGATCGTTAGCTTCGTTCCAGCCCTGGGCCATATTGTAAAGTCTCGATCGCTGGAGAGGATCATGAGACCTATTCGTTTGCCAGGCGGGATAATCTGGTCATCCGGCTGAAGATCGAACGTCATGTTCACAAAGTCGCCAGGAATCAGTGGTGTGCCGCGATCAAACGAATGGAAGTCGCCTCCTCGAGTCAGCGACTTGGCATTTTGTGGATCAGCCCACCCTCGTGTGATGAGATTAGCCGTTCCGATTGGTCCGCTAGCCCACGGCAATTGGACCAAGTAGACGGACAAGTTTGCCGAGGCAGCGCTGGCGGCAATGCGAAGGGTCACTCGCGAGGTGCCGGATAGGTGCATCGGCTCAGTAAGTTCCGGGGTGGCGTAGATGAGCCGATTCGGGGAATCGGCGGCTTGAGCCAGAACCGACGGGCTAAAAGAAACGTCGTCGATAAGTTCCTCTCGACCTTGATCTGCGGTTTTCGTTGGCTCGAGTCCACCCATGGTGTTTCCGCCGCGAGAGAGAAAGAATGTGACGGGCAGAGCTGCGGGGTTCGGATAGTCCGCATAGGTGGTTGGGCCGAGCGTGGGGCTCCTCGGGGCGCCAGGCACTCGCTCTCTTACGATGTAGGACTTGGGACCGTTCTCGATGCCGTTTTGCTGTCCGTAGAGAAAGCGGCTGAACCACTTGTTCATCAGCTCGAAGGGAGGGTCGCCTCCGTGCCCACCTTGGTGGAAGTACTGCACGAGTGGTACACGACCCTTGATTGCCTGACTAATCCGAACACTGTGCTCCGGCACGACGTTCCAGTCGTTGAATGCATGCGCCATGAGGACTGCACATTTTATGTTCTTGGCGTACCTGAGTAGGTCACGGTCCGCCCAGAACGAATTGTAATCGCCCGTGCGACGATCTCGGCCTTTGGTGAACTCCCCATCACGATACAGAGTGTTGGCTGTTTCGCGACCAGACGGCGCCCCACTATTGATGAAGTCATAGAGGGAGTCGATATCCTCGCCGAGCCATCCACCTGGATGCCGAACAAGACCGTTGGACCGATAATAATGGTAGTACGAAGTGTTTGGGGCAACGGGAATAATCGCCTCAAGTCCCTTGACTCCGGTCGTTGCGGCGGCGACTGGGATTGTCCCGTTGTAGGATGTGCCGGTCATTCCGACTTTGCCGGTACACCAGCCTGCTTTAAGTTCGGTCTGCCCATCTATCGTGGCGAACCCCTTGGCTCGGCCATTAAGCCAGTCGATAACAGCTTTTGGCGCCAATCGCTCGGGCGCGCCGCCCACGGTTGGGCTGCCACTCGATAGCCCGGTTCCCGGTGCTTCGGAATGGACGACGGCGAAACCACGCGGGACCCAGGTCGCAACGAGAGAGTTCGAAACGCTCGTTCGGTTCGGATCGAACCTGATCGCCGGAGTGGTTGCCCGAGCTGGTGGGTCAAGGCCAAGTTCATGGCGCACGTCCCAGAGAATTGATTGACCGTTGGCGGTGCCCGCAAAGTAGGGTGACGACTCATAGATTACCGGCACTCGCAGGCCCTCGGTTCCGGTTTGCATTTGCCGGGTTACATCAACATGCACGCGGTCCCTCTTCCCGTTACGGTCAGAGTCAAACTCGGTTTCCACCCACAAATGTTCTCGAATCCACTCGCTGGAGTTCGAGAATGCGGGAACTACTTGCGCCTGTCCTTCCAGAAACACGGGCTTGGCAGCCTGCACCAGCCGGTCACTTGAGTTGCTTCGCGTCAGGTTGACGATCAACTCTGTCATTAATGGCGGACCATCCGCTTGCGCGCGAGGAACGGCCGTGAAGATTGACAGGAGCAGCGCGGCGATGAATTGCTTTATCATCCTCTTTCCATTCTCATTGCGATGTCTTCCTGTGCAGCAGTTCCGTCATCGTCCGCGGGACAGTCGATGAAGACCCAACGCAGCCCGGGCTTCTTCTTCGCTCGAGACTTGGCAAGCCCCTCGAGAAGCCAGCTCTTCCAGGCAATCTTGCGCCATGCCACCGTATCGACCTTGAGGGCGGAAATCTCGGCGCTGATCGCTCGCG
>VFKD01000236.1 GCA_009885735.1 bacterium | reverse complement strand
TTGTAGATGCGGTCCTTGTCCAAGCCCTTTCCATCGTCCGAGACTTCGATCACGATGTTGCCGCCCTCTTGGAAGGCGTCGAGGTTAATCGTACCGGTGAGTGACTTTCCGGCTGCGCGGCGGTCCTCCGGCAATTCCAGTCCGTGGTCCACCGAGTTGCGAATGAGGTGGGTCAGCGGGTCGGTGATAGACTCAATGACTGTCTTGTCCAGTTCCGTCTCCTCGCCGGACGTTCGCAGCTCGATCTCCTTTCCGCAGCTTGTTGCGAGGTCGCGAACAAGGCGAGGAAAGCGCGCAAAGGCGCTCTTGATGGGCAGCATCCTAACGGCCATGACCCGCTCTTGCAGCTCCCGGCTGGCTCGTTCCATCGCTGCCACCGCCTCCTCAAGGCGGGGAAGCTTTTCCATGTCGAAGTCTTGGATGGATGAGTTCAGCATGGACTGGTTGATGACGAGCTCGCCGACAAGGTTCATGAGCTCGTCGACCTTTACAGTGGATACTCTCAATGTCTGCGCTTCGCCGCTGGAACCGCCTGCAGCCGCGCGCTTTGGTGCAGCCATCGCGGTCAGGCTCGGCTGCGTATTCCCGGCGACTGCGGGTTCGGCCGCGGCGGATGGATTGGTGTCAGCCGAATCGGTCGAGGAGGCGCTTGACGCAGGTTCATCTCCCCAGCCATCGGCGTCAAACGCATCAACGCCCGCGATGTCGAGTTCGCTTCCTTCGCAAGCTGCCTCGAATATCTCCTCAAACTCCGAAGCCGGCGTGGAGGAGAGCAACTCCGCCGTCCAACCTAGATAGCAGCACTTTGGGTCGAGATCACTTAGGTCGGGAAGCCTCGACGAATCGCAGTCCACATACACGGCAGTTCCCGCCGTCATTGCTTGAGACATCAGGAAAAATGGATCAACATCCTTCGTCATCACGTTCGCGCCGGGCTGAAACTTAATACGAATTCGCCAAAGCGTCGAGCTGGATTCGTCGGTCTCGCCATCGTCCGCGGCGCCGATTATAACGTCCATGCGGGCGAGTAGGGGAGCTGAGTCTGGAGCGTCGGGCTCGGAACCTTGGGCCACCATCATCAGGGCCTTGAGCTGGTCGAGAGACTCGAGCAGGAGCTGAACTAAGTCGCGATTCGCATAGATCTTGCCATTGCGCAGAAGGTCGAGCAGTGTCTCCAGCGAGTGAGTGAACTGTGCGACATCCGTGAACCCGAAGGTGGCCGCGCCTCCCTTAATGGAGTGCGCGCATCGAAAGATCTTGCCAAGGACGTCCTGATCCTCTGGGGAGTCCTCGAGAATGAGCAGCCCGCTCTCGAAGTCGGCAAGCAGGTCCGCGCCTTCCTCGAAGAACGTCTGATGGAACATCTTCATGTCAATTTCCATCATGACCCCGCTCTCTCTGTGATGTCGTTTGTTGTCTGGGTGCGCCAACGCGCCCAAGCGCACAGCCTGGTAACGCAGTGCGGCGTCACGGTTGCCGTGCGTCGATAGTTGGCTCGTTCGGTAGCGGTCATCACTGTTCTAGTCGCTCGCTGTTCCCACCGAGTGTTGGTGTAGAGATTGATTGAATCGTTCGAGGTCCGGTTTGCACCGGAACTGGCGATTACAGATAAGAAGGAAGTACGGTCGGGAACTAATCAAGCGAGATGCCCACTGAATCTAGACTATTGCGAAGCGTGGGACTCAGTCCTGTTGTTACGAACTCGCGGTTCTCGGCGCTCACAGCATTTCTCAAGGCCATCAGTATCTGTATGGAACTCAGGTCCAGAGCCTCCAGCTTGGAAGCGTCAACCGTGACAGTCTCCGCCTTTGCGTCCTGCAGCGCCTGCAGCGATGCGGCGTGAAGCAGGGCGGCTTCGGCGACATCCAGAGTAGCTCCCAGCGTCAATTTTCCCTTAGCGCCTTGTCGTTTGTAGACAGCGGCGGTCGATTCCATAGGTGTGCCTCCGTGGGTTGTCTGCGGATATACTGGTATTAACGCTGGCTACACCAAATATCGGGTGGCGCCGCGCCTCTCATCAGTCCCCTGGGCCAACAAGGGTCATTTCGCAACCGAAGAGTCCAGAACGTTCGCAGGAAGGACTGTGAACGGTCTATGTCAAAAGTGTGCGCTGAGTCCGGCCCACGCACTTCGAGAAGGAGCACCGCATGAGCGGAGTACGAGTATTGGTTGGGACGCGCAAAGGCGCGTTTGTCTTGACTTCCGACGAGAATCGCAAGAAGTGGGACGTGGGCGAGCCGCTCTTCGCCGGCTGGGAAGTGCCCCACATGAAGGCGTCGCCCGTGGACTCGAACCGCATCTATGCCTCGCAGTACAGCGGCTGGTTTGGGCAGGTAATCCAGCGGTCGGATGACGGCGGCAAGACCTGGGCGACCCCAGGCAGCAAACCCGAGGACCTTGTCGGGCCGGAAGGCATGCCTCAAGGCGAGAGCAATATGTTTGTGTATGACGGCGTGCCCGGCACTCACCAACACTTCGACGGCACCCAGCGCCCGTGGGAGTTCAAGC
>VFKD01000036.1 GCA_009885735.1 bacterium | reverse complement strand
TTTCACCGCAGTAGGCGACATAATAGTGTAGACCGCATAGGATACAACCAATCCCGCAAGCACGATGCTGATGAGCTGATCCAGGAGACCGATTCGGTAGCCCTCCAGCGCCTTGCGGTGGCTTCCCGCGTTCTCTTCCAGCACGATAAGCTCATTTCGGCGCTTGCCGAATCCCAAGAACAGGGCAAGCTGCAGCGTGCAGACCAGCAGCCAGAGCGAGTTTGGCACGCCGATGGCATAGGCGCCCGCCATGGCTCGGAGCACGAACCCAGCAGCGATGGCGAATACATCCACCAGAACAATGTACTTGAGCGAGAACGTGTAGGCAAGCTGCAGGGCGATATAGAGCAGCACAACCACGCCGAACCGCACGCCGAACGCGAAGCCTAGTACCGAGCCGCCTGCGGCGAGCAAGAGAGCCGCCGTGCCTGCGACCCTCGAAGGCAGCCTTCCGCTTGCGATGGGCCGGTTGCGCTTTTCTGGGTGTATCGCATCTCTCTCGCGGTCCACGAGGTCGTTTAGCAGATAGACCGCGCCAGACACGCAGCAGAACAGAGCGAACGCCCCGAGCACCGTGGGGAACTTCTCCCACCGGTCGGTAAAGACGAGCGCGATGAAGAGGAAGAGGTTCTTGGACCACTGCCTTGGGCGCATAGACTGCAGTAGAGCGAGACCAATGACCAGTGGACGTGTTGGCTTCGAATCCAAGGGTCCTGCAGGCGCTCGCAAAGGCTTACCAGTCCGCAATCAACTCATCCGGTGAGACGGTAGCAACCCCTACCTTGCGAACGACGCAGGCAGCCGCGTGGTTCGCGATCTCGGCGGCTTCCGCCGTTTCCGCGCCGCACACCAGCCCCAGCGTAAGGGCGCTCACCACGGTGTCTCCGGCTCCCGCCACGTCATAGACCTCCACAGGATGAGCCGGAAGATGTACGGAGCTCCCATCTCGCGTCCAGATTGAGAGCCCTTTCGCGCCGCGAGTGACGATAAGCCGCTCCACGTCCAGGCTCTTTGCAAGCTCGGCGCCTGCTGCCTCTATTGCGTCATCATTGGCAAATCGCGAATCTTGTGCCAGAGCCTGCGCCTCGGTGAGGTTCACCGACAGCGCACTAATACCCGGCAGGAGTCGCGCATTGGCTGGTTTCGGGTTCGCTGCTACAAATACTCCGGTGCTTGCGGCGGCAAGGAGCGCCGAAGCCAGCCCTTGAGACAACACACCCTTGTCGTAGTCTGAGATAACGATCCCCTCCACGGCCCGCATGGCAGCTGAACAGAGTTGAACGAGCTCAGCTTCAGTCTGGTTGCTTGGCGAGTGCCGCTGCTCGCGGTCGATACGGAGCACTTGCTGGCTATGGGCCACCACACGGGTCTTCCTCGATGTTGGGCGACTGCTGTCTGTTACGATGCCCGAGACGTCTGCGCCGCGGGCTCGAAGGGATTCCCGAAGCTCCTCGCCTGCGGCGTCATCCCCAACCAAGCCGATCACTCGCACCTGGGCGCCGAATGCGAGCAGGTTGTTCACAACATTCGCGGCCCCGCCGGGCACACTGGTTTCGCGGTCTACCTCCACCACCATCACGGGAGATTCAGGCGAGATGCGGGTGGCTCGTCCCCACAGATACTCATCCATCATGAGATCGCCGACCACGGCCATTCGCCTGCCTGCAAACATCCGTACCAGCTCCGCGTATCTATCCCGCGTCAACGTCGGCCTCCAGGATGGCGTGCGCAAGCAGAGGGATCATGATCTCATGGTGGCCTGTGAGCGCTATTCCTCTTCCGCCAATCGACTGGATGCGAGTGACCACTTGCTGGTTCGACCGGTAGTGCTGGATGAAGTCGAAGTTGACCCCCAGAAAGTCCGTGAAGGCGCCGCCGTGTCGGTTTCGAAGCAATGCGACCGCCTTGAGGAGCACCTCCGGCAGCACAACCGCGGACCCTAAGTTCATCAATACGCCGCCGTTCGCGAGGTTCTGCATACAGTGCGTCAGAATGCGAAAGTCTCGAAGGGTGCCCTCGCCCATTGCGGGCCCGTCCGCACTCGGGTGGCAGTGGACAATGTCCGTTCCAAGAGCAATGTGAACTGTGACGGGAATGCCTAGAGCATACGCCGAGGCAAGTAGGCTGGACGGGGCGTGAGGCGCCTTAACAATGTGCAGCGCTCTCCCGAGCGACTCTCCCACTCCCAGGCCCTGGCCCACTCCCTCTGCGATTGACCCATTGTAGAATTCGGCCGTTTCGCGAGCCATCCCAAATGTGCCGGTACGAAGGCCGGAGACCACATCCTCGGAGGTAGAGCCAAATAGAGCGATCTCGCAGTCGTGAATAGCAAGCGCTCCATTGACCGCGAATGCTGACACATAGCCTTGCCTGGCGAGGTCGATGAGAACAGGCGCGAGTCCCGTCTTAACGACGTGCCCACCAAGAGACACAACGACCGCGCGACTAGCGCGCTTGGCCCTCACCACACTTGCGGCGATATCACGAATCTGGGGACCCGCAAGTATCTTGGGAAGGCTGTCGAGGAAAGCTCGAAACGTGGCGCCCGCCACTGCCCGGGAGGCGAAGTCTGCTACATGCACCTTGCTATCACGCTCGGCAAAGGGCTGGGCCGCAACGGCTGAGAGGTCGAATTCGGGGTATCGTGACATTGGTGTGGGTTGGCCGCTACGAGACGTGGTATGAGGATTTGCTATGGAGGGATTATAGTCGGTTGAGAGGTCAAAGTCAAACGTCCGGGCATGTTCAGGCGGAGACTAATGCCGCCGCATTGCGATTAGGAGATGATCCGCTGCCGCTCCCGCAGGTACAATCCGTCAGTTGCAAGTGCGCCACCAGGAGCAGCCACGTGAGTCCAGCATCCCTGCCCAGCCTTCCCAAGACAATGCGAGCCGTTCGATGCATTGGCCCAGAGGACTACCAGCTCCGCGAGGTTGCCGTGCCTGCCCCCGGCCCCATGGAGGTCGTGGTTAAGGTCGATGCCTGCGGTATCTGCGCGAGCGACATCAAGTGCTTTCTCGGCGCTCCCCTCTTCTGGGGCGACGATACCCGCAACGCCTATGTGCAAGCTCCGGTAACTGCAGGGCACGAATTCTTCGGCACTGTCGCTGCCTTAGGAGAAGGCGCAGCCGAGAGGTACGGCCTCGCCATAGGCGACCACGCTATCTCTGAACAGATAGTGCCATGCACATCGTGCCGTTACTGCAAAATGGGCCTCTACTGGCTCTGCGACGTCAACGATATCTACGGATTCCACACCTATACCCAGGGCGGGATGGCGGATTATATGCTCTTCCCCGCTCGGGCGCTCAACTACCGCATTCCTGCAAGTCTGCCGCTCGAGAAGGCCGCGCTCATTGAGCCGCTCGCGTGCTCGATGCACGCAGTGGACCGCGCGCGCATTCAGTTTGGCGATACTGTTGTTATCGCGGGCGCGGGTACGCTCGGCCTCGGGATGGTTGCCTGTGCGCGACTCAAGAATCCAGGCAAACTCATTGTTATCGACCGGTTTGAGAGCCGCCTCGCCGTTGCTCGCGGCCTGGGAGCAGACCTCACGATAAACGCATCCTCGGAGGACTCTGTTGAGCGCGTCCGCGACGAGACCGAGGGATATGGATGCGACGTCTTCATCGAGGCGACGGGGCATCCTAACGCGGTGAACGAGGGGCTTCAGATGATACGCAAGGCGGGCACGTTCGTTGAGTTCAGCGTGATGCGAGAGCCCACCACCACAGACTGGACCATCATAGGCGACTCGAAGGAGCTCACCATCTATGGCGCGCACCTTGGCCCAGGCTGCTACCCCACTGTGATCGACTACCTCAGCCGAGG